>JAGRBY010000880.1 GCA_020433835.1 Anaerolineae bacterium
GCTGTTTGTGGTTGTGGGTTATTTTGGACGCGCCCCGGAGCTTTACGTAGTCGCCATAATTCTGTTTGCGCTCAAGGTTATCCTCATCCCCCGGTTGCTGCGCCGCATGCAAAACCAAGTCGGCATTGGTTACGAAGCCACCCCCTATCTCAATGTTACGTCCTCGGTGATTGTGGCCGGACTGCTGGTGCTGCTGGCTTACGTCCTGACCCGTCCGGTCGTCCTAACCAGCACGCTGCCAACCCGAGGCGGCCTGCCGCTGGCCGTGGGGTTGATTTTTGTCGGGCTGTTTGTCATTATCACCCGCAAAAAGGCGCTGGCTCAGGTAGTAGGCTTTTTGGTGCTGGAGAACGGCATTGCCCTGCTGGCGGTGTTGGGCACATTTGGTATCCCGCTTATCGTGGAACTGGGGGTGTTTTTGGATTTGTTGATGGGTTTTTTGGTGATGCAGGTCTTCATTTACCATATTCGAGATACGTTTGAGTCGCTAGATGTCGATCGCTTGAGTGAATTGAAATATTAAACCGGAGACAGAGATCGTTCAATGAATTTTTGGCTGCTTCTTTTACCCTCGTTATTGGCTGCCCTGCTGGCTTACATCATTCGGCCTTACCGGGCCTTTATTGGCTGGACCAGCGCCGGGTTATCGTTGGTGTCGCTGGGGGCGGCGCTGGCGTTTGTGGCTCAAGCGCTCGAAGGCGGGCCGGCGCCCACATGGGGCTTTGTGCTGGGGCCGTTACACCTGCCCGATGTCCTACGGGCCGATAGCCTATCGGTATTGTTGATGATGTGTGTAGCGGGCGTCGCCATGCCGGCCCTGTTTCTTAGCCCTGGCCTGTGGAGTCACACCGACTACACCCCGACCCAACTTCGCCGTTACCAGATATTTACCAACCTATTTATCGCGGCCATGCTGCTGGCCGTTTCGGCCAACAATGTGGGCATTATGTGGATTGCCATTGAAGCCACCACCATCTTTTCGGCCTTTGTCATTCCCCTAAAACTCAACAAAGCCTCGATCGAAGCCTCGTGGAAATATATTCTAATCAGCTCGGTCGGCATTGCCCTGGCGTTTGTCGGCACGGTGCTGGCTTATTTTGACTATGTGAGCCGGGGCGGCGAAATGGAGTTGGCTCTGAACTGGCCGGTGTTAAAGGCCGCTGCCCCCCTGCTGCAACCGGAAGTAATGCAGTTGGCGTTTGTCTTTTTGTTGATCGGCTATGGTACGAAAGTCGGTATAGCCCCCATGCACACCTGGAAGCCGGATGCATACGGCGAGTCGCCGGCTCCACTGGGCGCGTTGATGGCGTCGCCCCTATTCGCCGTAGCGATGTACGCCATTTTACGTTGGAAAGCGGTGATTGATATCAGCCTGCGCAGCAACTTCACCAACAATTTGTTGTTTACGCTGGGGTTGCTCTCGCTGATTGTCGCGGCTTTCAGCGTGGTGCAGACCTCCAACTACAAGCGCATGCTGGCCTATTCCAGCATCGAACATACCGGCCTGATTTGCTTCGGCTTTGCCTTGGGTGCGCCGGGGCTGTTTGCCGCTATGCTGCATCTGATTAATCATACTTGGGCTAAATCGTTGATGTTTTTTGTGGTCGGCGATATTGAAGACCATTACAACTCGGCGCTGATTAAGAATGTGCAAGGGATGGCTAAATTGATGCCCTGGAGCGCCGGCCTGTTTACCGTGGGGCTGTTCACCCTGATTGGGCTGCCTCCCTTTGCCATGTTCACCAGCGAGTACGCCCTGTTTCACGCCGGTTTTGCTCTCGATCACCCCTGGTTAATGGGGGCCGCGCTGGCGCTGCTGGCTATCATCTTCGTCTCCTTTATCAAACATCTAACCCAAATGCTTTACGGTTCCCCGCCGCAGGATATCGTCAACAAAACCCAGAAGTGGGGACTGGCCATACTGAGCATCAATATCACCATTTTGGTCATCTTGGGATTAACCCTACCCAACCCGGTGCGCACCCTACTGGATCAGATTGTGGCGATAATTATTTAAACCCAAAGGACAGCAACAATGATGAACCTGGCTCACGTGCAAACCGCCCTGACAGAACTTCTTCCCGGTCGAACGGCAACCATCCGCCAAAAGCGAGGCAATGAACTACATTTAACCGTTGACCGCAACGATATTTTGCCACTGGCCCAGTACCTCCGGGATAGTTTTGGGGCGGAATTAACCCTGATGGCGGCCAACGACCGCCGAGCCGCCAAAAACAGATTTGAGGTATTTTACCTTTTTGCCAATCCGGCCGAAAATTGGTTTGTGCAGGTCCAGGTCAACGTTCCACCCCATAATCCGGTTATTCCCAGCCTGGCCACCTTTTACCTGCCCGCCTCGCGCTACGAGCGTGAAATCCGCGATATGTTTGGGATCGAGCCGGAAGGCCACCCCGACCCGCGCCCGCTGGTGCGCCATGCCTTTTGGCCGGCAGATTACTATCCGCTGCGCAAAGATGCGGTTCCTCCGGAATCTTTTGAGGATGACGGCTCGCAATTCCCCTTCAAACATGTCGAGGGCGAAGGCGTGTACGAAATCCCGGTGGGGCCGGTTCATGCCGGCGTCATCGAACCGGGCCACTTCCGTTTTAGCGTGGTCGGTGAAACGGTCATCGATTTAAAGATACGGCTCTATTTTACCCACAAAGGCACGGAAAAATTATTTGAGGGATGCTCGCCCGCCGAGGGGGTGAAACTGGCCGAGCGCATTTCGGGCGATACCACCATTGGGCACACCTTGGCCTACTGCCAGGCGCTGGAATTACTGGCCGGAACGCCGATACCGGATCGCGCCCGCTACCTGCGGGTTGTTCTGTTGGAAATGGAACGGCTGTACAACCATGTGGCCGATTTTGGAGCTATTGCCAATGATACCGGCTTTGCCGCGGCCCACGCCCACTGCTATCGCCTTCGAGAGCAGTTAC
>JAGRBY010000881.1 GCA_020433835.1 Anaerolineae bacterium
CGTCGCCCCGGTTTATCGTGTTCGACTTTCGCCAGGTCAGCGGCCTCGATGCCTCGGCCACACTCAGTTTTGTCAAGATCAAGCAGTTGGCCCAAGCCCGGAACAGCGTGTTGGTTTTCACCCATCTCTCGGCGCCGATGCGGCAGCAACTGGCCGGACAGGTGCTGACCGACGAAGACCACGATACGTGGCATACGTTTTCCGACATGGATCATGGCATCGAATGGTGCGAGGAGCAAATGATTCAGGTGTTTGAAGACGTCGGGTTTTCCGCCAAACCCCGGGCCGCCCGGCGGAACTTGGAAGGCGTTTTGTCCCAATCAAACAGCCTGACCAACCTGTTTGAGGCGCTTATCCCGGAGAGCCAAACCCAGGCCGGCGCGTTGGATGAAATGCTGCCCTATATGGAACAAAAAGATGTCGAGACCGGCGTGTATCTGATCCGGCAAGGCGAGCCACCCACGGGGCTTTACTTCATCGAAGGCGGTCAGGTGACGGTGTACGTCACCGACCGCGACGGACACCCCCGGCGGCTGCGAACGATGGGCGCGGGCACGGTGGTGGGCGAGATGGGCGCGTATCTGGGCCGGCCGGCCTCGGCCTCGGTCGTAACCGATCAACCCAGTTCCGTGCTGTATCTGTCGGTCGAACGCCTGCAAGAAATCGAGGCTACTATGCCTCACATCATCGCGGCGTTTCATAAATTTATGGTTCAACTGCAAAGCGAGCGCTTAGCCAGCGCGAATGATACGCTGAACGCTTTGCTGCGCTGAGCCGTGAGCAAACTCCCCTTTTTTGGACAAGTTTTCGTATTAACCTCAGTTCCTTGTCATTTTGAGCGGATTTCGGGTACAATACAGGTATCGACCTCGACTGCTTGACCCACTTCGATCTCTCCTGGCCCCCTTAATCCTCAAACTGATCGACACCGCACACAGGTTCATTTCAACACCAATTATGTTGCGGCTCTTAGTTAACCCATTTATTGACCTGGCGTCATTCAGTGGTATCTCGGAGTTACAGTGGTTGGCTTTAAGCACCTTTTGCTTAGGGGTAACCCGCTGCCATACCACAATTTAGCCAGAAGCTGCGGTACACCAGACAGGGCGTTAAGATATGAAACGAACGCCCCCATTATCTGGCTGGCGCTGGGGTGTTACCAGAGGTATCACCGGCTAGGGGCTTACTGGGGCTGACCCAGACCCATTTAAGCCGACCGGTGTCGCCATTCGGAAGTAGTGCATCAACCCCGATGGCGCGGGGCATCGCTTATTGGCGAGCGTTATATGTTTATTTTCACAAATGAAGACACACACTTTTTTACTGCTAAAATACATAAATTTACATCAAAGAATTATTTATTTTGTCATTGCATTTTCTTTGATTATTCAATCAATGTATATGTATCGTATTACTACTCAAAGTTTATTTTTACCTGATGATGCCTACTATTATTTTTCTTTAGCTCGTAACATATCTGAAGGAAACGGCCCTAAAGTCGATACATTCAATAATACTACAGGGTTTCAACCATTATGGGGCGTAATTTGTGCCTTTGTATTCACATCCATCCATAATAATAACATCGCTATTTTGAGTTTACTATTAGTCAGTCTGCTAGCTGAATTATGTACAATCTGGCTATTGTATAAATGGATGTTAGGTTTGGCTCAGCCTAAAACAGCTATTATGTTGATGACCTGTTGGTGGATATTATCTTCACAGACCATGCTTAATATGTTAAACGGTATGGAAACAAGCATTAGCATTTTGTTGGTGATGGCAGTTTATTATTCATTGAAGTTTAAAAATGATTGGGCAACAGGTCTGTTATGTGGATTGGCAATATTAGCTCGAATTGATGCTTTGGTCTTGGGAATAGGCATAACGTTGGTGTGGTTTTATCAAAGACGTTTTAGGCAAATCATAATTTTATGGTTGTGTATTTTTTTAACTGCATTACCTTGGATAATTTTTATATTAAGTATGGGTAAGTCGCTTCTTCCAGAAAGTGGACAGGCAGTATGGTTAATAACTCTATTTGGACAAGGACTACCTTTCTATCCTCCTAGCGAATCAATATGGAGAAATCCTGTTTTTCATTGGGGACAACTGGTCAACTTTCTTGATTTTTGGGGATGGAATACGATTGCTTTATATCCTTTTAGTTTATTCCCAAATCTTTCGGCTATTCTAGTTTGTCTGTTTATGATTCTATTCATTATGCAATTTAGAAATATACCTAATGTCGCCATTTTTCTTCTACATAGCGGGGGATTGATCGTTGCTTATAGTTTATTTGTCGGTGGAAATTGGTTCCATTTTCGTTATACAGCCTCAATTGGCTTGCTACTTTCTGCATTAATTGTTGGATTGTTTTATCAACACATTGATAAAAATCAAATTAAAAAGGTATATGCGATTTTTGTGTCGGCTGGGCTTATTGCTTTGCACCTTCTATTTAACCCAATTCTTAATTCTTACTACCAAGGCCAATCTTTGACTTTAGCAGGAGGAAGAAGTTTCTATGAGAGTGCTATATGGATGAATCAGAACATTCCACCCTCCTCAATAGTCGGTGCATTTCAGTCAGGTGTAATCGGTTATTATGCAAATTTTCCAATTCTCAATTTGGATGGCAAGGTTAATAATGCCGCTTATGCCGCACTAAGAGACAAATCTATGTGGCAGTATATTTGCCAAAGCAAGGTTGATTATGTGGTAGATTGGCCGAGTTTGGTTAATAAACTCTTGATTAAGCGTTCGTCGGAGTGGAAAGATGATAACCTTGTTCTGGTCAAACAGATATCGGAAGTTAACATATATATGGTCAATCATACTAATTGTTTAACCACTGACAAAAGTCCTAATTGAGAGAAAATTTAACAATCATTTTGCAGCGGACTGTGCGCCCTGAAACGGCGAGAAGAA
>JAGRBY010000882.1 GCA_020433835.1 Anaerolineae bacterium
AAGCTGTTAAGCCATCTGGCCAATGTTGGCGATGCCAAGAGCCTGGCCATCCATCCGGCCAGCACCACCCACAGCCAGCTCAACGAAACCGAACTGGCAACGGCCGGCGTCTCCGCCGATTTTGTGCGCCTTAGCATCGGCATCGAAGATATCGACGATATTCTGTGGGATCTCGACCAGGCGTTGGTTGCAGCTACAAAATAACAACCGTACAACCGTACCCATCTCACTATGACCAGACCTGACAGGTTTTGTCCAAAATTTTTACGATAAAGATAACTTTTGAACGAAATTTTACCGTCAAGTGAACGAATTTATCGAAAACCTGTCAGGTCTTCGTACGAAATTGAGAATTGCTGGCTTAAAATTTGCTCCATTGGCGACAGAAAACTATAGTGCGTAGTGTGGTTTTCATCTATAAAAATGATACCCACTGCGCACTACGTATTCTTGCCCGGTTACGGTCACATTTGCCTACTGGGACAAATGATGTCGTCATCGAGAAATCCCCTATACCGTTTTTAACAGCGAGCCACAGGAATTTCTCCTTGCCAGCTCATCGAAATAACAAGAACTTTTACCCGACGCCCTTAATTTTTGAGGAGGCAGACAGTCTCAGTTGAGACGATACCGGGAATGAAAATCGCCGTAGGACAAACTTAAGTTTGTCCTACAAGTCTATTTTCAAGGGAGTTATTAATTTTTCACTTCTAGCCATTCGAAAGAACACACACCAGCCATGATCCCTGTCGATTCTGTTGGAATTGTTGAACCCCAAAGCTTCATCTTTGCTGAAGATACGCCGTTTCAGTTAGATGGCGGTACCATCCTTCATCCGGTCAAAATTGCCTACGAAACCTATGGCCGGCTCAATGCCGACCGCTCAAACGCCGTTCTTATTGTCCACGCCCTAAGCGGCAGCGCCCACGCCGCCGGTTTTCATAAAAACAATCTCTCTAAACCGGGTTGGTGGGACAACTGCATCGGTCCCGGCAAAGCCTTTGATACCAACCGCTTCTTTCTCATTTGCAGCAATGTCCTGGGCGGCTGTTACGGCTCAAGCGGGCCAAGCAGCATCAACCCAGCTACGGGCAAACCATACGGCCTCAATTTTCCGGTGGTCACCGTTGGCGATATGGTGCGGGCGCAAGTCAAACTCATCGATCATCTCGGCATCGACCGCCTTTTATGTGTGGCCGGCGGCTCGATGGGCGGGATGCAGGTTTTAGAGTGGGCAGCCCATCATCCGGAGCGTATAAAAGCCGCTATACCTATCGCCACCACCTCGCGCCACAGCCCGATGCTAATCGCCCTAAGCGAGGTTGGTCGCCAGGCCATTTACGCCGATCCCCACTGGAATCGCGGCGATTATTACGATGCCGAGACTAAACCCGACGCCGGATTAGCTGTAGCGCGGATGGTTGGCCACATTACCTACCTCAGCGATGAGTCAATGCACCAAAAATTTGGCCGCCGGTTGAATGGTTTAGAAAAATATGGTTATGAGTTCGAAACCGAATTTGAGATCGAAAGTTACCTCAAATACAACGGCCACAACTTTACCCGCCGCTTTGACGCCAACAGTTACCTGTATATCACCAAAGCCATGGACTATTTCGATCTATGCGCCCCCCACGGCTCCGTGGCCGCCGCATTTGCCAACTCAGGCCATGTAAAATTTCTGGTAATCAGCTTCACCAGCGACTGGCTCTACCCCAGCTACCACAGCAAAGAGCTGGTCAGCGCCCTGCACGCCGCCGAAACCGACGTGACCTATTTGGACATAAAAAGCAGTTGGGGCCATGATGCCTTCCTGTTAGAAGTCGATACTATGACCAGTCTCCTGGGCAGCTTTTTAGGGCGATTGGTACGCGAGGAAAACGTAACGCTGCCTGAGTCTGACACAAAATTTGCACCGAAGGAGCTGGGTGCGGCAGAAAATAATACGACGCCCTCGACTATATCTCCATGATGCTTCGCTCTGACCTACAAATTATTACCGAACTCATCGCCGAAGGCAGCAAAGTGCTCGACTTAGGCTGCGGCGATGGCGCGCTGCTGGAATCGTTGGTTCAAAAGAAAAAAGTTCGTGGCCGAGGCATCGAACTAAGTGAGGCCGGCGTGCTGGCCTGCGTCAAACGGGGCTTGAGCGTCCGCCAGGGTGACCTGGAAGAAGGGCTGGCCGATTATCCCGACGCCAGCTTCGACTATGTTATTCTCAGTCAAACGCTGCCCTTTGTCGACAACCCTGGCCGAATTTTGAACGAAATGCTGCGCGTTGGTCGGCAAGCCATCGTCAGTTTTTCAAATTGGGGCTACTGGCGCTGCCGCCTCTACCTGCTCACCACCGGCCGTATCCCCCAGGCCCCCGATTTGCCCCAAGCCTGGTACGATACGCCGCGCTGGCAAGCGTTTACCAGTGCCGATTTTGGTCAATTTTGCCAGCAGCATTACTTTAAAATCAGTCGCCAGGTTTATCTCAGCGGCAACCATCGCTACACCCGCCGTCGCTTTAAAAACCTGCTCTCGACAACGGCTATTTTTTGCCTGGAGAACGGCGAGCTGCCCAAATAGACCGTCAGGCTGCCGCGATATTGCCCAAGAGAAGCCGACACGAAAAGCGTTTTCCGGCACTTCTGCAACGCTATTCAAAAAATGCTTGACAAACCGGCTAAAAACGGTTACAGTGATACAGCTTTTTAACTTTATAACCGCGTTGACTGGGACGAGTAACTTTTAAGAAGCTAACAGAGATGGGAGATCACCGGCTGAGAGTCTCCTTGTAGCCCTTCTGAAAGTAAAAACCACCCACGAGCGTAAACCGGAACCGGCGTAAGCCGTAGTATGGGACACGGTTGACCCCGTTATCGGTCAGCAGAGATAGTCGGCCTTGGCCGGCTAAATTTGGGTGGAACCGTGAGAGTCCGATA
>JAGRBY010000883.1 GCA_020433835.1 Anaerolineae bacterium
GGCAAGATAGTGGTTGAGCCAAGTAGGCTCAATCCAAGTTGCCTCGCCCCTACGCCACGCTGGGATTAAAGTTTCGGTTTCAAACTAATTTCGGTATAGAAACGTGATCCACGAAAGACCTGAACGGCTGCCCATAAAAACTTAACGACGTCGAATTCCTTCCTATATCTTCATGGATCATCCTTTAAAGAGAGTTCAACCCGTTACTCCCAACGAGAAAGTTATGTGGAGACGGTATAACCGGCTTAACCGGGGCTGCTGACCAAAACCAGTGCTTCACGAGCGGGTACGGTTACCTCAAGCTGCTCTCCTTGCAGGGGGTGCGAAATGTGATCGACAGCCGGCCACACTTGCAGCAATGATGCGCCGTTACCATCCGGTATCTGAATAGAGACCGGACGTGGCTGGGTGGCGGTGTTGAAAATGACAACCGCTAACTGATCATCCAGTTGCCGGCGAAAAGCATATATCTCACCTTCGGCGTGCAGTGTCTCAAACGTTCCGGTTCGCAGTACCGGTTGGCGATGGCGCAAGCGCGTGGCCTGCCGGTAAAAGTCGAGCAGTTCGCGATCCCACTGCGCCTCATTATCCCACGGAAACGCCTCGCGGCAGTAGGGATCATCGCCCCCGCTCATACCAATTTCATCGCCATAGTAAATACAGGGTGCGCCCGGAATTGTCATCATAAACAGCACGCACAGCCGCAGCGCGCTTTTATCATCACCGGCCACCCACAAAGCGCGAGCCATATCGTGACTATCGAGCATGTTGAGCTGGGCAAAATTGATTTCCTGGTTATACAACCCAAACATCCGCTCGATTTTACGACCAAAAGATTCTGCCGTCAGCGGCACCAGATCAATATAGGTCTTTTTGTATTCGCGCAGCGTTTTGGCCGCGAAAAAGCTGTACATCGGGCCGGTGACCACATAATTCATCACCGCATCGTACATATCACCTTGCAGCCAGCGTTCAGCCGCGCTCCAGATCTCGCCGCAGATATAGGCTTCGGGGTTAACGCCCTTAACCACGCGCCGAAACTTGCGCCAAAACACATCATCATCAATTTCGGCCGGTACATCCAGCCGCCAACCGTCGATACCAAACTCCAACCAGTAGCGAGCGACATTGAAAATGTATTCCTGCACTGCCGGGTTGTCGGTATTGAGCTTGGGCAGGGCCGGCAACCCCCACCAGGCCGAATAGTTCGGCTTTTCCTTTTTGTCGCGCGGGTAAGGTTGCAGCGGCCAATCGTGGATAATGAACCAATCGATATAGGGCGAGTCGGCCCCATTTTCCAAAATGTGATGAAACGGCCAAAATCCCCGGCTGGCATGATTGAAAACACCGTCCAGCACCACGCGAATATTGCGCCGGTGGGCCGCATCGAGCAGATCGCGCAAAGCGGCATCGCCACCCAACAGCGGATCGACCTGAAAATAATCAAAGGTATGATAGCGATGGTTCGACGCCGACGAAAAGATGGGGTTCAGATAAATAGCCGTAACACCCAGCGCTTGAATATGATCCAACTTATCAACAATACCGTGTAAGTCACCCCCTTGAAACCCTTGTTCTTCCGGCGGGCTGCCCCACGGCTTAAATTTTATCATGGGTGGATGCTGTGTGCGGGAACTCCGAGCAAAGCGATCGGGAAAAATCTGGTAGAAAACGGCGTGTTTAACCCAATCCGGCGTTTTTACGTGTTCCATAGTGTTGAATACTCCTTATCATTTTCGGTGATCAGTTTATCTCTCTAAGATGCATTGCCGACGGTTGTCCTTGTGGTTTTTATTTGTTGCATGCAAGAGGGGGGCAGATGATAGGCATCCGGTTGGTTTAAGCTTAAACTGCCCTCCTTAATTAGTCAACTTTATTCATGATAGTGTTAAGATTATTTCTTAGCGCATTATCCTCGACTTTTGGATGATTCAAATTAGCTATGGTATTATCCCTTCATGGTTAACACATCGTTAAAAGCGCGTCAAAAAGCGGAAAATGCAGCTCCTATCTCTTTGTCGCTGCTGGGTGTGCCCCGATTGCTGGTCAATGCCCAGCCGGTGCGTTTGGCTTACGGTAAAGCGGAAGCCCTGCTCTACTATCTGGCCGCTACCAGCCAAGTCCACAGCCGAGCCGTGCTGGCCGCGCTGCTGTGGAGCCAAAGCTCCGAGAGCCAGGCCCGCAACAGTCTCCGTAACGCTGTGTACACCATTCGCCGGGGATTAAAACCGTTCGATCTCCTCATTGTCGAGCGCGATACCATCGCCCTCGATACGGCCGCTGTTCAGTTCGATTTGCCTCACTTTCAAGCCGCTATCGAGCAGCCCCAACAAACACCCGAAACCCTGGCCGAGGCCCTGTCTTTGTGGCGTGGCCTCTTCTTAGACGGTCTCCATCTGCCCGACACGCCCGATTTTGATCTCTGGCTGGGTGAACAGCGTCATCGCCTGGAAGCCTTGTACCGCCAGGGTTTGTTCACGCTGGCCCGTCACTACAGCGCCAGTCAGCGCTTGACCGGAGCCAGGCAAACTCTCGAAAAGCTGCTTCGCTTCGATCCCCTGCACGAGGCCGGTCACCAGCAGTTGATGCGCCTCTACGTGCAAAGCGGCCATCGTGCGGCAGCACTGCGCCAGTACGAACTGCTGCGCAGCCGCCTGGTTGAAGAGTTGGGCGTTGACCCCGACCCGGCCACGCAGGCTCTTCATCTGGAAATTCTCCAGGCCGGTGATGTGCCGCCGGCAACCGTTCCGGTGATCGAGCCGCCGACCAAAGGTCTATACCCCTTTGTCGGGCGTGAGCGCGAAATGGCGGCCCTATCGCAAATATACCAAACTGTTCTGCCCCACGGCCCAGCCCGGTTGGTAATGCTCGAAGGTGAACCGGGCATCGGCAAAACCCGGCTGGTCAAAGAGTGGCTGGCTAC
>JAGRBY010000884.1 GCA_020433835.1 Anaerolineae bacterium
GAGCCAAAAGGCCGACGAGCCACGCACTATGAAGATGTTACGGTCGATGTACAGCCCGATCCGGAACGCTATTTGATCCAAGACTGGATCATCTCGTTTGCCGATGGCGGCCCCGCCTACAGCAAAGAAAAGAGTGCCTTACGCAGTTCTGATTGGCACAAGTACCGTGCTCCCGATGAAGAGTGGGAACGCAACCATTTCCAGCGACAAAGCGGCATCGAAGAGTCGATCAGGCTGGTCACCACGGTAGCCCGGGCCAGCCGAGCCGTTGACACCTTTGATAAGAGCTGGCTGGACGTCATTCAAAATCAAGTGGGGGCCTTAAAGCACCCCGAACATGCGTTAGGGGGAGTTCTTCTGGTAGCACAACGGGGTGGCTACACCCAGATGATCAACAACTCCATTCTCACCAACTCATCTTACAAATTACGGTTTGCGCAGGATTTAACCCTGTACATTGCCGAACTCAACATCGACCTTGATGACGGTCTTGACGAGTCGGCCGGAAAAGATCACTGGATGAACGATCCCGTTTGGCAGGGGGCCCGTAAAGCCATTGAACTGCTGCAAAACGAATTTGATCCGCTCAAAGCCTACTTTGTTTCCAACGTTGTCTACGAAGCCTTAATCACTGAACCGTTCCGCAGTGGCTTTATTATGCAGTGTGGTGCTATGCACGGCGATTTCGTCACCCCGGCCATTGTTTCCACGGCTGAAGGAGATTATGAGCGAAACCTGAACAACACCATCGAAATGTTCCACATCCTGGCCAACGATCCCAACCACAGTGAACATAATAAGAACACCATGCAAGATTGGCTGGCAGAATATGTGCCGCTGTGTGTAGAAGCGGTAAATCAAATGCAGCCTATTTGGTCACAGCCCCAGGTCAAGCGCGTTCAATTTGCCGACGCTTTCTCTCGAGCCAAAAACCGGCTGACAACAACCTTATCGCAAATAAATCTTGAATTGCCTTCGGAGGTAAAAATATGAGTGCAGCTGTCGATCAAAAACTTGAATGGAACATAACCGATAAATGTGGCGTTACGATGAATCGCAGCGTCGAAGGTGAAATTGTTGCCGATTTAATGCGCGGACGCCCCGGCGTTGAAGTTACGGAATACCCGGCCATGATCCGCATCGATGGTACGGAAAAGCTGGTTTTCGATACCAACGAAATTAGCGAAGCCTTGGGCAAAGACTACGATCCCTACACCTTCCAAATCGAAATGTCAACCCACTATGGCCGTATGGTTGTACTTGATGACGCCGTTGTCCTGTACGCTGACTTTGATGCAACCAAAGAGTACATTGATTAACGATATTTAGTCCGGTGGAATAACGGCTCAACGTGATGCCTGAGCCGTTATTCCAGCCTTCATCGTATCACAATGAGGTCATACGATGCTAACTGCCTCGAAGTATGACCAGGCCTATCATTATCATATTGTAAAAAGTCTGTAACGACGAACTTTCATGACATTTCGAGCAACGAAGGAGCGAGAAATCCCCCAAATCTTCGTTTGCGCTAACCCTATTAGGGATTTCTCGGCAAAAAACGCCTCGAAATGACATGGCTGAGCAGTTACAAAACTCTTATCAAGGAAAAGAAAGGAAGATTTGAATGCCTAAATTATTGCTTTTCGAGGCGGATGCACGCGCCGCACTGGGGCGGGGTGTCGAAAAATTAACCAATGTTATTCGCGGAACATTAGGGCCAAAAGGCGGCAATACCATTATCGATCGACCTGTCGGTACACCGATTATCTCACGCGACGGAGTCAGCATCATCGAAGAGATCGAACTTGAAGATCTGTTCGAAAATATGGGTGCCCAGGTTGCCCGCGAAGTTTCTATGCAAACTAACGAAGAAGTGGGCGACGGAACCACCACCGCACTCATTTTGGCCAACGCTATCATCCAAAAAGGGTTCGCCGTTATCAACGACCAGGTCAATCCTATTGAAGTCGTCAACGGCATCAATCAGGCGATTGAGGTGATGATCACGGCCCTACAAAATTCAGCTCAACCCGTCGAGAGCGACGCTATTATTGAGGCGGTTGCCAGCATCGCGGCCACGGAACCCAAAATTGGCCGATTGGTTGCGCAAGCGATCAAAACCGTCGGCCCCGAAGGGATTATCAAAGTTGAATTCGGTCAGTTGGGCGACACCACGATAGAGCTTGATGAGGGCGCATCGTTTGATCGCGGCTATCTTTCCCACCATATGGTCACCGACGTTGAGCGTATGGAAGCGGTGCTGGAAAATCCGCTCATTCTCATCAGCGACTTGCGTATCAATACGCCGCAGCAAATACTAAGTCTGCATGCCAAAGCCCAAGATGCCGGACGCCCCATGCTGATCATCGCCGAAGAAATTTCGGGCGAGGCTATGACCGCGCTTTTGTCGAAAACAAAAGCAGGCGGTCCGGCTGTAGTCGTGGTTCATCCGCCAGAATATGGCAAATGGCGCAAAGGTCTCATCGAAGATATTGCCATCATCACCGGCGGTCGGGTTTTAACCCGCGAACTGGGCGCTACTGTTGACGATGTTACCGTCGACGATTTGGGTACGGCCAGCCAAATTCGCGTTACCTCAGACAATACCTACGTTACCGGCGGCGCTGGCGATACGGCTCAAATCAAAGGCCGACGCGATCACGTTCGTCGCCAAATCGACCTGACGGAAGTTATGGTCGATCGCGATAAATTAGAAGCCCGTTTAGCCAAGCTGTCCGGCGGCATCGCCATCATTCGCGCCGGAGGCATCACCCCGGCTGAACGCATTCGACGTGAGCAACTCATTGAAGATGCCATCAATGCCACCCGCGCAGCCATGGAAGATGGCGTTATCCCCGGCGGCGGAGCGGCTTTGGTACAAAACGCCGTAGCTTTAGATGATCTCATCGAATCCCTGTC
>JAGRBY010000885.1 GCA_020433835.1 Anaerolineae bacterium
GCGAGTATATCGCCCTACCGCGCCAGGAAGCGTTCGATATTGAATATTGGGCGCTGGAAGAAGCCAAGCTGCGCCGCATGCCGCCGGAGCAGGAATTTGCCCGCAACGTTGTCGTTGTTGTTGGCGCGGGCAGCGGTATCGGCAAAGCCACGGCTCTGCGCATGGCCAAAGAGGGGAGCCACGTCGTGTGCGCCGATTTGAGCCAGGAAGCAGCCCAGGCCACCGCCAAAGAGCTAACCGACATCTACGGGCTGGGCATCGGCGTGGCCGGTACCGGCATCTCCGCCTGTGGGCCGGCCATAGGTCTCGGCGTCGATATCACCAACCGAGCCAGTGTCCAGACCATGTTCAAGCAGATCATTCTGGCCTACGGCGGCATCGACAACGTCATTATCACCGCCGGGGTCTTTGTGCCGCCCAACACCGCAGGTTACATTCCCGATGACAAGTGGGCCATGACCTTCAACGTCAACGTCACCGGCAGCTACCTGGTGGCCGATGAAGCTAAGAATATCTGGCAAGCCCAGGGGCTGAAAGGCTCGCTGGTGATGACCACCAGCGTCAACGCCGCCGTCTCTAAAAAGGGATCGCTGGCCTACGATGCCAGTAAAGCCGCCGCCAACCATTTGGTCCGCGAGTTGGCCATCGAGCTGGCTCCGTTGGTGCGGGTCAACGGCCTGGCCCCGGCCACCGTGGTCGAGGGCAGCAGCATGTTCCCCCGCGACCGGGTTATCAGTTCGCTGACCAAATACGACATCCCCTTCTCGGAAGATGAAGACACCGAAACCCTACGCGACAAACTGGCCGCCTTCTACGCCAACCGCACCCTGACCAAATCGCCCATCCGCCTGGCCGACCAGGCCGAAGTGGCCTACTTGCTGGCCAGCGAGCGGCTCAACAAGACCACCGGCCAGATTATCAGTGTCGATGGCGGCCTGCACGAGGCGTTTTTACGGTAGACGAATCACATTGCTTACATCAAACAAATAAAAAAGGGTGGCGTATTCGACGCCACCCTTTTTATACTCTTCAAGAAGTGCAACGAGATTTAGTGAATCTTACTAAAGAAAATGCTGGCAGGGTCAGAGCCATGGCTCTGGGAAAAGAAGGCAAAGAAGTTGCTGCCCTCAGTCCCTAAACCCTCATAGTCACCAGTGAAAAAGCCACGAGCGACAGGGGCCTGTGCCAGATCGAAGGAAGTGCTGGTAACCTGAGATTCGCTCCAGTTATCGGCATTATCACACTTGTCATGGCAGCTGACGACGAAATAATCCGTCTCGAGATCGCCTCCTTCATCGTTGTTGCGGAAATCATAATAGGTTACCGCGATAACCCCATCACTGCTAACATTAATGGCCGGAGTAAAAGCCTGTCCGTTCAGGCCGATGTCGCCGGGTGTCTTGTTGATCTTAATTGTAGGGGTCCAGCTATCGCCCCCATCCCGAGACATCGAGAAAGCGATTTCACTAAACCCACTGAAGCGCGTGTCTTGCCAGACGAAATAGAGTTTTTTTCCGTCATCGCCCGAACGGGGATCGGCCATAATTTCAGGAATGATGTCGCCTGTACGCACAAGTTGGCTGTTATCATCGGGGCTGACCACCTGCGAGCCATTGAGCTTATCCACAATAATGGCCTTGGACGACCAGGTTGCGCCCTTATCGGTTGAGCGGAGGAGAGCCACATTATAGCCACGAACTTTGTGGGCATTCTTGAAGTTGTAGATCAGGTTGAAGCCATCTACTAAAGTGCCATCTGACATGACCACAATCTGGTTGCCGATGGTCTGGTTGATCTCACCCGGATCGTAAATTTGATGGGCCTCTTCCCAACTATTACCCCCATCGGTCGTGCGGGCGAACCAAGTTGGGCCACGATATCCCAAAGCCCGTTCCGGCGACCGACCTCTGGCTTTCTCGGTGGGGAAGACCAGGCGATCCCAGATGGCATATACGTAGTTTGCGTCGGTACGATCGGCGGTAATGCTCTCTTTGTCGTTGAATACAGTCGCAGCTGTGTCACGTAGGAGGGTAACCGGCTCGCTCCAATTTGCACCCTTATTAGTTGACTTGCTCACCAGTACAGCATTATTCGTGTTGGAGTCATTAAAGGATAAGCTGATGTGGTACAGGTCACCATTAGGCGCGAAGGTAACCCAGGGATCAGACGCACGTTCGTAATCATCGGCCCCGGAACATCTAGTAATATTTGGGATTGTAACCTGTTTCCAACTCTTACCCCCATTTGTGGAATACGCTGATACCAGGCTGTTCGCGCCCCCTGTAGACCAACGACCCTGCTGCCAGGCACCAACAATGTTTTTAGGATCTGTTGGATTGACGGCTACCCAGGGCTCAACCTCCGAGTTGGGATAAACAACGCCGCTCTGAGAGCCGCCATTGCAGCCTGATGCAAAGGGACTGTTACCTGAAACCTGAACTAAGGGTTCGGCAGTGAGACCATCTGCCCAAACCTTTAGAGCGCCAAAGCTGGCTATTACCAAAAGCAGACTGATTGTAATAATAGTTATTTTTTTGTACATGCGAAACATCTCCTTCACTATTTTCTTTGATTTGTACTATCAAGAACGTTAAGGTAGTTCTGCACTAAATCGTGGTAGCGTTAGAACCCCGATTTTTCTTCAATAGGAAACCCGCAAAGGCTTATGTTTGGACTAAATCAGGAAAACAGCGACAATCTGATTTTAATTATTGGTGGAAGTGAGAAGGTGTGATGAACCAATAGAGGTTTTAAGAAAAAAAGGCGGTATTGTCTTTTTCTACTTTGGTAGAATACCTTATTCTTATAACACAGTTTACTTATCTAAGCAATACGTTTTCTTGAACTCTAACCATTTTTATATATTTTAATGAGGCTATGGGTTACGCAGTTGGGCGTATCCAGCAAGGTGACA
>JAGRBY010000886.1 GCA_020433835.1 Anaerolineae bacterium
TGGCAATCAGCGAAGTCGCGGCAATCAGGTTGAACCAGTCTCCCAGGAGGCTAATAAGCTGGCTGAACCAAACCAAACGAAAATTAGCGTTACCGCGCACCAGATCGCTATAGCTGATGGGTGTCTCTTCGTGGGTCATAAGCATCCCTTAAAATACCTCTGATTACGTCTTCGGAACTTTTAGGAAGTTAATAGTTATATGAGTTACGCAGTTGACACGAAATCAGGAGTTTCGTAGCACAAATTGCACATTTGTGCCTCTCAGTGGCCTCAAAATACGAACAATTTAGCAAATTGTTCTACGAACTGCGTAACTCATAAGAAGATCGTGTACGTCTTAACTGCGCAAGTTCTAAGTTACACAAAGTTATACAAGGAGAAAAAAGAAGTAATTAGGAAGTGACATCAGGATGGAGCAGTGGCATGGCGACAAGAATAACAGAATACTATCTGAGTGTCAAAAGAAGATAGCCGGTTTGGGTGTTTCAGCGTCACGTTTCGGACGTCACTGACAGCAACGGGAGTAAAATGGTAAACGTACTCCCCTGCCCCGGCACGCCTGGACTCTCAACCTTAATCGAGCCGCCGTGGGCCTCAACCAACGCGCGAACAATGGCCAGCCCCAAACCCGCGCCGCCGCGATCGCGGGTGCGAGCTTGATCGGCCCGATAGAAGCGGTCGAAGACGTGGGGCAGATGATCTGGGGAAATGCCTTCGCCGGTGTCGGCTACGGCCAAGCGTAGATAGTCACCGTCTAGTTTGGTTTGAATAGAAATGCTGCCGCCTTCACTGGTGTGACGCAGGGCATTGGCTAGCAGGTTCTGCAAAACCTGTGTCAAACGGGCCGCATCGACCGCAATCGAGGGCGTGTCTGGGGCAATTTCGCGGTGCAAAGTGATACCTTTGGCCTCGGCGCTGGGACGGAAAGTATCGCTAACCGTGCTGACCAGTTGAACAATGTCGGTTGTCTCCCGGTTCAGAGGCAGTTGTTTGGCTTCAGCCTGAGCCAATTCGTGCAGATCGTTAACCAAGCGGCTCAATAAGCGTGTCTGCTCGTACAGCCGCGCCATTTCTGACTGATCGAGCGGATACACTTCGTCGAGAATGGCCCGCAGGTTGCCCTGGACGACGGTCAATGGGGTGCGCAGTTCGTGGGCTACGTCAGCCAGCAGGTTGCGCCGAAGCTGCTCGCCCTCTTCCAAATCGGCGGCCATTTCATTGAAGGCCCGCGCTACGGCGATTATCTCATCGGTACCTTTTTCCTCGACGCGCTTGCTTAGATCGCGAGCGCCAATCGACCGCGCTGCTTCGACCAGGCTGTTGAGCGGTGCGGTTAGTGTTCGGCTCATCAGGATACCAAAAAGGATGCCGCCGCCCGCAGCCAGTCCGGCAGCTGTAAACAACGTCTGGCCGAGAATGTGTAAAAACGATGGCCGATCATTATCATCAACAGATAAAGCCGATACAAAACCTAAGTAGCCGACAATTTGATTATCCGTTTGCAGCGAGATGAGGTTTTTCTCATCTTCTGGCGGTAGGGGTTGCCCAATCCATTGCGAGTCGTATGAGTAGATGACATTCTTTTGGGTGTCTGTTAAAACGTAGACAAAATATCTATCGTGGCGACTTCTCAAATTGCTTTCGGCCTGGGTGCGGAGGAGAAGTATGTCGCTGCCGGACCAATCTTGCTGCTTCTGATACAGGTTCGATAAATCCTCGGCTAAAGCGGTGGCCTCTGGGGGTAGCAGCTCAACCTCCTGGCGGCTTTGCTGTTCGGCCACACCCGCCAAAAAACCGGCCAGCGCGACCCCAAAGACCGCCAAAAGAACCATACCGCTAAAGCCTAAACTAAATCGTACCCAAAGTTTGTTCATTGTAAGTCTCTCTTAGTAACTGGAGACTAGAGATTTGGGGGGAAAGGTCAATCTCCAGTCTCCAATCTCCAGTCTCCAGTCTCCAATCTCTAATCTCCCTACGGCTCCACCAGCCGATACCCCACACCATACACCGTTTGAATATAAGAAGGTTTGTCCGAATCGGGATCGATCTTACGGCGCAGGTTGCGCATATGGCTGTCGAGCGTCCGCTCCGAGCCTTCATACTCATAGCCCAAGGCTTGCTCGATCAGTTCGCTGCGGGTGTAAGCGTAGCCGGGGTTTTCCAACAAAACCTTGAGCAGATTGAATTCAGTGGCGGTTAGCTCGACCTCCTGACCGTGCAGGGTTATTAGATGCCGGTTGACATCCATAGCCAGGTCGCCAATTTTTAACACTCGCGATGACGCTGCCGGAGCACCGCCCGTCGCCCGGCGCAGCACCGAACGCACCCGAGCGACCACTTCGCGCGGATTGAACGGTTTGGTGATATAGTCATCAGCGCCTAACTCCAGGCCAATAATCTTATCGGTGTCGTCGATGCGGGCGGTGAGCATGATGATGGGCAGACTGGCCAATGCAGCATCGCTGCGTACCGTGCGCGTAATGTCCCAGCCGTCCTGATCGGGCAGCATAAGATCGAGTACGACCAGCGCGGGCCGTTCGCGGCGCAGCATGTACAGTGCCGTATCGCCATCGTAAGCTGTCAGCACCTGAAAGCCGGCCTTTTCCAGATAAGCCCGTACCAGGCGAACAATTTCTTTATCATCATCGACAACTAAAATGGTTTGACCGGTCATAGCTGTTGACATCACGTTTCTCCTTGGGTGGTTTGTTGGATGTTTAGTTGGCTGGTTTGGTTTGTGGGTTAGTTGGTTAGCAGAACTAGCGAACAATCCAACCACCTATCAAACTAACCATCTTATGACTTACGCAGTTGAGACATACGGATGTCATCCTTCGGCTTCGCTCAGGACATGCTTCGAGGCGTTTTTTGCCGAGAAATCCCATCGAACGTTGTTTGCAATCGGACGCTGTA
>JAGRBY010000887.1 GCA_020433835.1 Anaerolineae bacterium
AGGCTTGTCGCACACTGCGCATCTCCAGCCAGTGGCCCAGCAGCATCACGTCGATTAGGGTAACCAACTCCCAAAAGAAGCTCTCGCCCAGCGGCACAAACAGGGTCGCGAGGCTGTAAACAAACGCTACCGTAATCGCCAGCGAGATAAGGGTCATCATCCCCGGTTGGCGATTTTTTATCTCCGGGACGGCCATCTGTAAAAACGGCACGCCGCCGTAAGCAAAGACGATGATGGCAAACAGTGGGCCGATCCACTGGCTACCGGGGAAGACGGGCATCGAGAAACCGAGCCACATCTGGAGCATCTCGCTGTAGAGTAGCACCGGGATCGAAAGCACCAGGCTAACCCAAAAGCGTTTGCGGAACATGAGTTCGTGGCCGCTGTGATCAACATCGTGACCGCCATGGCCGGCGTGCGATTGATGACCACTGTGGTTGTCGTGCTCAGCCTGAGCCATGTGCTCGGCGTGATTGTTGTGAGCCGGGGAGTCGGCCTGATGGCCATGCTCCCCGTGACCAACAGGTGTATCCATTTGATGATTTTGATGGGTGGTGACGTCCGGGTGTTGGGCGTCGTGCTGTTTCATTGAAGGTGTGTGAGCCATTAGGTAATTCCTTTCTTTCGCGCTAAGCGGGTTCGCCCATTTTTGGGCCTGCCCTTACAGTTCAGAAAACGGAACAACCTCAATATCAGAGTAGCTGCTTAAAGCCGGGCGTAGGTGATGGCAGTGACGCACGTTGACCACCACCAGGGTTCGTCGGCCCGGATCGCGGTGGCACAGGGTAACGACCTGCTCGATCATGTGCTGCTGGTGATGGTGCCACTGCTGTTCTACACCGTCACCGGCTAACCGAGCGATGGCATTGTACAACATATTGGCCCAATCGTGCCGCCAGCCCTGATTCATGGCCGTCGCATTGGGGGCGCTGCGTACAATCAGCGCCAGTCCCCACCGTAAACCTTTGATGAATCGCCCCCGCCAACCCGATGCCGTCGGTTCTGCCGGAGCATCGGCGGCGGCGATGGGAACGACCACCATATCGGTCTGGTAAGCCAGCGGCAGCAGCGCCTCGCCAAACTCCGGCGGCAGATCACTGAAATTCTGCTGCTGCCACTGCTGCGGAGACATCTCCAGACACAGAAAGTCCGGATCCAGGTCATCGACCAGCCGCACCAGCGCCGCCAAATCAAAGGGAATTGGCTCGCGGTGAAACTCGGCCAGGGTACCCAAGACGGCGACACGGCTTTTTTCTGAGGTTGGATTAACTCCGGCTGGCCCGGTCATATCAGCAACTGCTCCTTCTTGAATGGTTGTTACGCTCTCAGTGTACCGCAGCCGCGCTCTTTTCTCGACGGCGGAACTACTGCCTGGCGTCTAGGTGGAATCACCTAATCTTTAGCTCCGTAACCGTGGCGGGTGGCCCACAAAGCCGCCTCGGTGCGGGAGCTGACGTTTAACTTGCCAAAAATGTTACGCAGATGGGCCTCAACCGTGCGCACGCTTAAAATAAGCGTTTGGGCGATGTCTTTGTTGGTTAGCCCGCGCGCTAACAGCCCCAGCACATCGGTTTCGCGCTCGGTCAGCGGCTCGATGAGGGTATCGCCGCCGGAAGATTCACCCCGGGCTAGCGCTGCTAAGGCCCGCCCGGCCACGGCCGGCGGAAGCCAGATTTCATCGCGCCCCACAGCAATAATAGCCAGGGCCAGGTCGGCAACCGATTCGTCACGTGAGATGCAGCCGGTGGCTCCGGCCCGCAGCAGCGGCAAAAGCTGGTCAAGATCGTAGTTATCGACCAGTGCCAGCAGACCGGTGGTGGGATAGCTTGTGTGCAATTGTTGGATAAGAGGTAACAGCGGTGAGGGAAAATCGATCAACAACGTGGCCGATGAGCCGGTCTCAAGATACGCTGTCACAGCGGCCACCGTTTCTACCGCCCCGGCAACGTTGATATTGGGTTGGGCAGCCAGCAGCGCGCTCCAACCGGCCCGATAGAGGGTCGCCTGAGCTATAATAATCACTTGAGCAGGCTGATAGCCGGGCATAACGAACCTTATCAAATGTGAAATGGCTATTAAGTAGTGACAGCGGATTTATGGTAAGAAGCTGAGAAGGTTTGTCAAATTATTACCACTGCGCGGGAAGGTCAGCATAAAAAAGCAAGCCGTCACTGACCTGCCTGACGCAGTCAGTCTAGTAAAATTATTGAATTGGCTCTGTGTCGGTCGGAGGGCCGTAATGGCCGTACTCCGCATCGATATAAGCCCGAATTACTGCGTCGCCGGTTGAGCGTGCGGCCCATGATCCGAAAGCTGCGCATCAAACCAGGTATGCAGCGCTGTAACCATCTCTGCGTTATCGGTGGTGTAGAGGATTTGAGCACCGTTCTCGATGTCACTGTATTCCAGATTGATGTTTTGATAGCCCATCATAAGCTGATGCAATCCGGCCATATTTTCGCCGTGGATCATCTGCGGATCGTGAAAGTCGCCCTGGCTGAAGCGGTCGACTTCTTCGGCCAGATGGCTGCGAATCAGTTCGATTTGGGCCGCGTCGCCGTCATCGGAGATGACCTGCTGTAAGCCACCGCTCCCCGTCTTTTCGAAGATGTGGGTCGTACGCTCCAGATCAAACGGCATCACTTCCGCGCCGCGATCGGCGACTTCCGCCAGTCGATTCGGGGCAGCATGCTCAACCGCCTGAGACTGACAGCCAACGAGAGCAACTATGGCAATCAACAGTAATCCTATAAGCCTACGCAAAATCTTTCTCCTTTTATGTCTATGTTGTAACCTGATCGTTTAGAAAAGTGAACTATAAAAAATGGAGATGAGGAGATTGGGAGATTAATATTGGAAATCTCCTCATCTCCAATCTCCCAATCTCCAATCTCCTACCCTACTTGCACCACA
>JAGRBY010000888.1 GCA_020433835.1 Anaerolineae bacterium
GAGTTGCTCTTTGAACCGTTGATCTATGGCTTGCCAAACCGCCGTTTCGTCCATTAACCAACGCAGATGGGCAAGTTCTTCAAGTAATCTTAGTTTGCCAGTAAACCGGCAGACCTTACAAGGAGCCAGGGGATTGAAGAAATTTTGGTTACATTGAGGGCAGCGCATGATGATAACCTCACTGCTAGGTTGAATTTTGAAAGAACTAAATTGAGTGTAGCGTGAGAGCTAATAAATGTCGCCTATCCAAAGTTAGGTCTGGTTATGTAGCTAACGATATATGACAGAGATTTGTTCCGGTTTCGAATGTTTTAGATCAGCACTAAGCGATGACAGTAAAGCCGGTTTTTTAATTCAAAAAATGAATTTTAAAATATTAAAACCATAATCAAACAGTATTAAAGGCAGATACTTATTTGTAAACTTGTATACATAGATTGTCTATATACTATAAATATATACCATCCTTTTTGATTTGTCAATGCTCTCGCAAACATTACAATCTGGAGTGACAAATTTTGCCGGGGAGTGGCCCTATTAACCTGTGAAAAAACTCACGAACAGGAAAACTTTTGACCTTACCAGAATTATGCTAAAATAGCCTGTCTGTTTATACCACCGTCAGCGCTTTTCGGAATTTTTGAGCGCTGATTTTTATGTTATGAGGGAATAGTGGATTAGGATACAGTTCATGGTTACTGTTGAGAAAAATGCGGCGACGTTGGTGATTTCAGCGAATAAGCATTTGCCGCTACTGGCGCGTCTTAAATATATGCTGCGTGGTATCGTCGTTCGTTTGGAGGATTTGTGGCACTATCGGGAACTCATACGGAATTTGGTCACCCGCGATTTGAAGGTCCGGTATCGAAATTCTGTTCTTGGCGTCATGTGGTCGTTGTTTAACCCTCTTTTGATGATGATGGTTTTTACCCTGGTCTTTACGGTCTTGACGCCTCATTTTGATGTGCCGAATTTCCCTGTATTTGTTTTATGCGCCATTTTACCCTGGAATTTCTTTTCGGCGTCGGTCATTGGTTCGATCCGGAGTATTGTGGATAATTCGTCGCTCGTTAATAAGGTTTATTTTCCCCGAGAGATACTGCCAATTTCGATCGTGCTAGCGAATTTGGTAAATTTTCTCGTCGCGCTTATTGCCTTATTTGCTTTGATCTTATTCTTCCAGATTCCTTTAACAATATGGGTCTTTCTGTTGCCCGCCGTAATTGCTGTTCAGGTCATCTTTACCATCGGCTTTGGCTTGATTATGGCCACGGCCAATGTGTTTTATCGGGATACGCAGGTGATTATGGAAGTGGTGATGATGGCCTGGTTTTTCTTTACTCCTATTTTTTACTCTCTCGCTATTTTGCCGCGCAGCTATGAAATTTGGGGAGTAAGTTTCGATGTTGCCCGTTGGGTTCGCATTGTGAACCCGATGGCTTCGATTATTGACAACTATCGCACCATTCTGTATGGCATTGGGCAAGGTGGCGCTCCACCGGATTTTTACTTTTTTATGCGAACCTTGGTCACCTCGTTAATCGTTCTTCTAATTGGCGCTTCAATTTTTTACCGCTATAGCCGCTCGTTTGGGGAAGAGGTTTAGGCGTATGACTCGACCTGTTATAACCTTTGAAAATGTCAGTAAAGAGTTTAAGCTCTCAAAGCTGCGAGTGCGCTCTTTGCAAGAGATGTTTGTTTCGATGTTCAAAAAAGAGCTGCGGGGTAAACACCGGTTTTGGGCTTTGAAAGAGGTTAACTTTACCATCAATGCTGGCGAAACAGTGGCTTTGGTTGGTACGAACGGTTCCGGCAAAAGTACGGTGCTTAAGCTCATCAGCCGCATCATCGATCCCACCCTCGGCATAATTACGGTATCCGGCCGACTGTCGGCGCTGTTGGAGTTGGGAGCAGGGTTTCATCCTGACTTATCAGGCCGCGAAAATATTTTTCTCAACGGCTCGATTTTAGGTTTGGATCGCAAAGAAATGACTAAAAAACTGGATGCTATCATCGATTTTGCCGATATTGGGGAGTTTATCGATGTTCCCATCCGGAACTATTCGTCGGGGATGCAGATGCGGCTGGGGTTTTCGGTGGCCGTTCATGTGGAACCGCAAATTATTTTAGTCGATGAGGTTTTGGCCGTTGGGGATTATAATTTTCAGCTAAAGTGCTTGAATAAGATTCGTGAAATGCAAAAACAAGGGGTCACGATTTTGTTTGTATCGCATGATTTTGAGGAAATACAGAAACTATGTGATCGAGCTATATGGTTAAATCGAGGAGAGGTAATGGCTGAAGGAAGTACAGATGACATTATCAAGGCATTTATGGACATTTATCAATCTAAAGAAGGCCAAGACAGCTTTCCACAAAGTGGCGTAATTCCTATAGTCGAGCAAAATATGGTCACTTCCGACGTAGGGATTTAGATGTGAGTAGACAAAGGGTACTGGTTACAGGAAGCAGCGGGCTGATAGGCTCAGAAGCTGTACGATATTTCGACCAGCAGGGAGCTGAGGTCGTTGGCATTGATAATAATATGCGACAAAAGTTTTTTGGTCTGGGTGGGGACACTCGTTGGAATCTTCACTACTTAAAGGAATTTACCAAAAATTTTACGCATAAAGATATCGATATTAGAAATCAACAAGATGTGTTTGATGTGTTTTCAAATCATCAATTTGACTTGATTGTACACTGTGCGGCGCAACCATCGCACGACAAAGCACGAGAGATTCCATTACTGGATTTTGAAGTCAATGCATTGGGGACTATGCATCTGTTAGAGGCGACTCGGCAGTTTTGTCCTGAAGCCGTCTTTGTTCATATGAGTACTAATAAAGTTTATGGTGATGCTCCCAATGAATATCCTTTGATTGAGCTTTCAACGCGATATGATTTTGC
>JAGRBY010000889.1 GCA_020433835.1 Anaerolineae bacterium
CGCTGATTTTTTTCTCTTTTGTTTTTTTCTTTTCTTTTCTTTATCAGCGTTCTTCGGCGTTCATCTGCGTCCTTTTCCATTCGGGTGGCTCATTCCATCCGGTATGGGGACGCTGATACACGCTGATGTACGCTGATTTTTTTCTCTTTTGTTTTTTTCTTTTCTTTTCTTTATCAGCGTTCTTCGGCGTTCATCTGCGTCCCTTCTTTCTGCGTCCGGTTACTCCGGGAATAAGCTGCCCTGCTCATACGCCTGGCTCTTCATCTGCGTGGCTTGTTCTTGGCTGGCGTTCCAACTGATGACCAGGGCGTTGTAGTCGCGGGCGGGTTCGGCCCAGCCTTTGCGCTCGCAGATGCTGTAGAGGCGATAGGCCAGTTGGCGGGCTTCGGCGGCCAGGTCGGGCGGGAGTTTGGCCAGGAGGCGGGCCGCGCCGGCTTCGCCCCGCGTGTCGAGTTCCTGAATGAGATGGTGGGTGGTTTCCCAGACGGTCAGGCGGCTGTCGGTGGTGGGATCCCAGCCGGGGTCGAGTTCCTCCCAGCCGAGCAGCCGGACTTTGCCCGCGCCCGCCTCCAAAATACCGGCGTTGACCAGCCCGTCGACGCTGGTGTTTTTGGCCCGGGCCAGCACATCGGCCTGGCCGAAACCGGCCTCTTTGAAGCCGAACTGCTCAAACCAACTGACGGCGAAGCGCGAGTCCTGGTCCATACTGCCCTCCTGCTCGGCCAGGTAGGCGTCGAGTTCGTGGTTGATCAGTTGCAGAGCGGTGCGCACCGGCAGCCGCGAGCCGTCCGGCTCCAGCACTTTACGGTAGCGCGAGTAAACGGCCATACCCGGCCCGATACTGGCCTGGGCCAGATCAACCGGGGCGATGCTGCCCGACTGCATTTTGTGCAGCGCCGCCGGCAGCTCCCGCCGCAGGGCGTTGACAAACTCCCGCCGCGAGGTCATTGGCGCATTGTCGGCGCGGGGGCGGCAGACCAGAACGATGGAGGAGGCGAGGGCGTTGACTGACTTTTTAACACCGGTATTGCGCTCAGTACGCATAGGCCAGGTACCAAAAATCTGAAAGCCGGTGTCAATCAGGCCGGTCAACATTGTTTCCCAACCTGTACTAGCCGCCCCTTCTTCCAAGATTATCTCTTGTTGCTTAAAGGCATAGTAGACAGTCAACGGATAATCATGGGTAATGATCTTCTGCATTCGGGCAAAGGCTTGGTTCAGGCCTGTTTCAAAATGCCTTTCGGCAGCCTCTTTGTCACCACCAAAACGGTAAGGTGAGGCAATTAGCTCTGGAGCTTTAGGGACCAGCATCGTACCGAAAATTTCTGGATATACATCTTTGACGCTCGTACGCAACCAGATATAGAAAAAGTCAGATAAATCAGCATAACCGATATTATCGTAATAAGGTGGATCGGTAGAGATTGCAAAGTTATTATTGGTCTGCAGATTAGCCGCATCGGCTTGCTTTGCAGTTGAAGCGCCTGCCAATTCAGGAATTATCTTGCTGATTGAATTGGTCGCTTCATAAAAGTCCCCTGCTGCACCAGCAAACACATTGACCTCCGGAAAATCCCATGTCATTGGTAATGCTTGACGAGTAAATGTATGGATTAGCTGATCTCGTGATGTACTCCAAACCGTAAGTGTCGAACAATAATCCGCAACCCTGTCCACACCAAATGCTAAATACAGACTCACCGCTTCACTATAGGCGCGAAGTCCAAGACCGCCGTCGCGGAGAGGGAAAGGTTGATTTTCCCTACCAAGCTCTCCCCATACTACCTGCGCATCCTGTTCTATCTGCTGTCGGACCTCAGCCACCAAGGCACTAAAGGTAGTAAGAGCGGTTAACTGGCGTGGGGTAAAGAGGTCGCGGTGCTGAGTCATTCCGTATGCCTGTACACGAAAACTCAAAGCCTGTTTCGGCAGGTTAGTCAACGGAGCGTCAAGGGGAATGGGTACCTCAGCTATATGTTCGTGTTCGGGGGAAGGAGAGTAGTAGCTGCGCCCATTGCTGCTTTCAGTTACAGTGGCCATCAGTTGGGTGCTTAGCCGTCCGGCTTTGCCCTCATTACGAATATAGTCAAATGGTACAGCAGTCTCACAGGCCAAACAGGTCGCACCGCGCCGATCGACAGTACCAGCGCGAGTCTTGCCTTTACCGGTTTTGATTTCAAAGGTAATTTTGCGACTCTCTATGTCAACATGTGGCATCACCCAAATCCTGCGGTCCTTCTTTTTGCTCAATTCAAAAGAGCGTACCAACGGCATCATCGCCCCGCAGGCGGGGTTGGGGCAACGCACCGTACGCGCCCACAGCCAAGCAATAACGGTTTCGCCATTATAATCGGGATACAAATGCCCAATTCGCTCGTAAGCCTTATCTCGCATCCACTCGCCGTAGTAGCGCACATCGGCGGCCAGGCCGGTGGCGCCGGGCCAGTGGCTGTCGCCGCCCAATTGCTGCCGGTCGCGCGGGTTGACCGGGGGTTGGTTGGCAAATTTGGGCGGGATTTCGATCAGGGCTTTGTTGATCATGACCGCCACCGGGTTAAGGTCGCTGGCGTGCGCTTCCAGGCCCAGGCGCTGGGCCTCTAGTGGAATCGAGCCGCCGCCGGCAAAGGGGTCGAGCAGGGGCGGCGGGTTGCCGTCGGTGGCCAGGCGGATCAGTTCGCGGGCGGTCTCCAAGACCTTCTCATCGGTGGTGCTCTCCCACAGCACCAGCCGCTCGATGAAGTCGAACAGGCGGCGGCGCGGGGTGTCCTCCTCGGCGGCGTTTTTGCCCTGGGGCAGCCGGCGGCAGGCCGCCACAAATTCCGGCGGCGCTTCGGGGTCGTCCGGGTCATCGACCAGGGAGGTGAAGATGACGGCCCGGCAGGCGGCCAGCGGTCGGCGCGCCCACCA
>JAGRBY010000088.1 GCA_020433835.1 Anaerolineae bacterium
AGCAGTTTTTACTATTTACATCTGAAGACGTCCATATTTTGGCAAAGCTTAATGGCTGGGCTAAACGTGTTGCTAAACCCTTAGCTAAGGATTTTTATGAGCATCAGTTCTCTTTTCAGGAAAGTTTAGCTTTTTTCGAAGTACATGCCAAAAAGAAAAATATTTCACTTGCTCAACTACGCCAATCTCTGGAAAAGGCACAAGCTCAATATTTTTGTCAGATCTTTGAAGAAGCTATTAATGGAGGAAATTATGAAACAAGTTATTTTGAACGTCGGCTACACGTTGGGAAGTTGCACAATATTCTGAATCTTCCTCTTAAATGGTATATCGGTAGCTATTCATTATATCAAATACTTGTGTGTAGATATTTGAGGAGATATTATTTTTTTCGACCTCGATTTCGTTCCAAGGCCCAGAATGCTATCTTTAAAGTTTTTAATTATGATATTCAAGCGGTAGCAGATGCCTTCTTTTATGATTACCTAGAATCTATTGGGCTTAACCTGGGTATTGTCAAGGTGGACTCTAGTGAGCATGATCTATCGGAATACTATGCTGATTTCAAGACCGCCATACATAGAACTCTCGTAGAGACAAAAAAATCAACTAATCATTTATTGATAGCTGCCCATCAGTTAGCAGCGATTTCTGAGCAAACCGGACTAGCCATATCTCAAATAGCCGCCACAATGCATCAAGTGTCGTATGGGATAGAGCAGCAAACTACCAGTGTTCTCAAATCATCTAACATAGTCGACTCCGTTTCCCAGGCGATTAATAATGTAGTTATTGGGACGCAAAGACAAACGAAAGCTGTGACCAAATCTGCTGATATTGCTAATAGGATAGCTACTGATATTCGGAAGGTGAAAAGCAATGCTCAATCTGGTGCTAAAGATGCGGCCAAAACAGCACAGATGGCACGTGATGGAGTTGAAGTTGTCGAAGAGACTATCAAAAAAATGACAGCTATCAAAACCAAAGTAGGACTGTCTACCCAAAAAGTACAAGAGATGGGGCAGCGTTCACTGCAAATAGGGATTATCGTCGAAACGATTAATAATATTGCATCACAAACCAATTTGCTCGCTCTTAATGCCGCTACGGAAGCTGCCCGTGCTGGTGAATATGGGAAGGGGTTTTCCATGGTGGCCGATGAAGTACGCAGTTTGGCCAAGAAATCAGCAGAAGCGACTCAGAAAATTGCCGAATTGATCAAGGGTATTCAAGAGACAGTAGCTGAAGCTGTTATTGCCATGGAAGAAGGTGGTGCCGCTGTAGAAAGTGGGTTTAGCCGAGCTAATGATGCCGGACAAGCTTTAGCCAACGTTTTAAAGGCAGTAGAAGTTGTTGATGAACAGGTCAAAGATATTTCGATGGCTGCGCAAAACATGAGCTTCTCATCAAATGTATTTGCAAATATTACGGATGCAGTTTTAACCATAGTTGAAGAGAATACGGAGGCTACCCAAGAGATGGCAACTGGTTCTAATGAAATTCTTCAGGTTATCAACAATATAGCCAGTGCGAGTAAAGTAAATAATGTAGCAGTGGAGGAGGTTGGTGCGGCGACGGAAGAGATGAGTGCTCAGGTAGAAGAAGTGAGCGCCTCGGCTCAAATTTTAAGCCAAATGGCTCAGTCTTTACAACAGGTTGTAGCCCAATTTAACTTTCTCCAGGATACGCCTCTATCGAACGATGTGTTGTCCAAGTCTGTGGTCACAGCCGCGAAAGTTTATGACCACTCCTATGAAGATACTTTGACAGTTATGATTAATAATTGATACTGACGATAATTCGTTATTCTATATACCTCTATTAATATAAATTGTGATGTATAATAAGTGAAGTATCAATCCGCCCTCTAAGAAGATTGATATATTGGTGATGTTGAGGTTAATCTCCTCGTAAGATCTTTCATCTAGAATAAGACAAAATAATCATACAAAGGAGTTTTCTAAATGGAAGTGATCAACAAAACCGTGACCATCCCACCCATCGATGCCGCTGCACCGAACGTAACGCAAACCGCCACATTTGCTTTAGGTTGATTTTGGGGACCGGACGCCCAGTTTGGGAGTCTCAAAGGGGTTGTGTGTACTCGCGTTGGATACACCGGCGGTAAAAAAGATAATCCCACCTACTACAGCCTCGGCGACCATACCGAGACACTGCAAATCGATTACGATCCGGCAGTGATTACCTATGATGAACTGTTGGCGATATTCTGGAGTAGCCATAACCCAACCCGCCGGATGTGGAGCCAGCAGTACAAAGCCGCCATCTTCGTTCACGATGATCGACAACGGCGTCAGGCCGAACGATCGAAAGCAGCCATTTCTGAGGAAAAGGTGGGGCGTTTCTTCAACCGAACCATCCACACTGAAATCATTCCGGCCTCGACCTTTTATCGCGCGGAGAATTATCACCACAAATATCTACTACAGCATTCGCCACAAATTTGGGATGAGATACGTGAGATTTATCATAAGCCATCGGACTGGATTAACTCGACAGCCGCCGCTCGGTTAAACGGCTATGTAGGCGGCTATGGCACATTAGGGCAATTGGAAGAAGAGATTGACATTTTGGGGCTTTCCCCAATTGGGCAGAAACAGCTGTGGAAGATCGTGCAGCGATTTGGGAAATAGTGAATAAATACTGAGCAGGGAGTAAGGAGATAAATCAATTACCTCCTTACTCCATAACCTGGACAAGCCAGAACCAAAATAATTTGACTTGTTTACCATTGGTCGAGTATAGTGATGAAGGTCAATTCGATAGGCACCCTTTTTGAGCTGTTTCTACAGCCACCTAATGCGCTACAAATAGCGCCTATTGTCTGCTAAGAAGTTGGCCGACAACGGATGACAACCGGTCATACATTTAACGCTACAGCGTTCCCCTCTAAAAAAGAGGAATACCCTTTTGAACCGCTTGTCGAATACTCTCCCAATGAGCCGAACAATCTCAATTTGCTCGGTCTTTTGTATTTCTCAAAATAGCCTCTTTCTGCCCTTTTCTTGCTTTTTTGGTCAGAAGTGGCTTGGTTAGATACTATGTGCATCCGAAGATATGGTTATTTAACCTCCAATAACCAATTACCTCTATCAATGTTCAATAAAATAGCGCCAAATTTTCTCCATTGCCTCAGCCGCTCGCAGCCTTAAGCGATAGGTTACAATATCTGAGATGGGAGTGTCGGACGGGTTGATTTCTACGGTTGGTATGCCTTGATAGCTGGCGTCGATGACCGGTCTTAGGATATAGGGGAACGAACTTGAGGTGCCAATGGCGATGACGAGATTAACGGGTTGTGACGCCAACTCGACCATGCCCATAACGGCTTCATCCGGCAGTTGCTCACCAAAAAGCACTACATTGGGTCTGATTAACCCCCCACAGTGCGGGCATAGAGGCGGTAGTTGGGGCTGCACTTCGTAATTGGCAACCAGGTCGGCAGCTAAGAAATCGGTATGGCAGCTAACGCAGTACAGGTCGAAGGCATGGCCGTGAACCTCGATGAGTTTGGTACTACCAGCTGCTCGGTGAAATCCGTCGATATTTTGTGTTAAAACCACAGATTTTGGTTTACGCTGCTGGATCAAAGCGATGATTTCGTGCGCTCGATTGAATTGGGCACCGTGACAAGCAGCACCCAGTTGCCAGAGATATTTCCAGGTAATGTCGGGACGCCGGTGAAACATTGTGCTGCTTAACGCGGTTTCGATGGTGATACCTTCCTCAGTGACTTGATCGTGATACAGGCCCCCCACCCCGCGATAGGTTGGCAGCCCGGAGTCAGCTGAAATACCAGCCCCGGTGATAAAAAGAATACGCTCGGCCTTGTTGATGGCTGAGGCAACGCATTGAATTGTTTTCGTGGTATCGTTTTGTTGAGTAATCATTAAGTAGTAACCTTTTCTCTGGGAGATGCCTAAGGATAATCTTTTAATTCAAACTTACCAAATCATCTGTTAGGCGTCGTAAGAGCATCCGTCCACTTGCTAATTCTATCACGTCGTGAGCAAACGCACCTGCAGAGGGGTATCGCTCCGCTGGATTTTTGGCTAACACACGATCAATAATTTTTTGACATTCCGGCGACAAAGAAGGATTGATCTCACTAAGTCGGGGAATTGGTTGGGTTATATGCGCCAGCAGAGTCGCATATGAGGTAGGATTTGGGTAGGGCGCTTGGCCGACTAAAGCCTCGAAAAAGATAACGCCAAGTGAGTAAATATCGCTACGGGCATCTGGTTGGTAGGGCGTTTTATTGAGGGAAGCCTCGGCCTGTTCTGGACTCATGTATGTGGGTGTCCCGCCCACTTGTTGAGCCGTGTCCTCGCTAAAACCAGTTTGTTCAAGGATGGTAGCGATCCCAAAATCGGATAGGAAAGCTTCACCAGCGGCATTAAACATAATATTGGCTGACTTTACATCTTGATGAATAATGTTTCGTCGATGGGCTTCATCTAATGCCGCCGCCACGCGCTTGATAATCTTGGCTGTTTGACGCAAGTCCAGCAATTTTTTACCTATGCGGTCGGCTAACGTTCCACCGGGCAAATATTGCATGACGATATGGGGTTGATCCTGGTGTTCGCCAAAGTCGTATATGCGCACAACGGCTTCGTGATTGAATTTAGCAACCAGTTCGGCTTCGCGTTGAAAATTCTGGCGAAACTCTGGCGCAAAAGAAAAAACACATGGCAAAACTTTTATCGCTACTTGCCGATTGGTCTGCGGATCGTAGCCCCGGTACACAACACCCATCGCACCCCGGCCAAGCTCCTCTTGAACATGGTAGCGCCCGATAGATTTCTCGACTGAGCCGGCCTCTGCTGTGAGAGGCGATGCAAGGTTATCAGGCGATGGGTCTACCGGGTTTGATGTTGATGTAGTGGATAACGACTCGGTAATCGGCTCGAAATACCAACGCCCAGAAACGATTTCTTCGGCGTGTTGAGCCAGATGCGTGGCTGTTTTATAGCGATCATCCGGATTTTTAGCCATTGCCCGGTCAATGAGCGCCTGGTACGTGCGTGGCAAATTCGGTTTGATGCTTCGTAGTTGAGGTGTCGGCTCGGTAATTCGAGCCAGTGCTGCCTCATATCGGTTGCTGGCCTGATAGGGCAACTGGCCAGTTAAGGCTTCGAAAATGGTGACGCCCAGGGCATAAATGTCGCTTTTTTCATCGGTAATAATTGCATCCTCAGCCTTTAAAGCAGCAGCCTGTTCCGGGCTGATGTAATCGAGCTGGAGCTGAATGGCATCCTGACTCCCCTCACCGGCTGTGGCTTCAGTGAATTGGGTGATCCCGAAATCGGATAGGTAAGCCTGGTCTTCGCCATCGAAAAGAATATTGCCAGGGTTGACTTGACCGTGGATGATGCCTTGTTGGTGGGCTTGGTCAAGTGCGCTTGCGATACGCTTAATAATAGGCACCATGTCACGAAGCGTATAGGTTTTTTCGGCTAGACGTCGCTCAAGCGTGCCGCCGGCTAAATAGGGCATGACCACAAAGGGATGGTCATCGGTCTCGCCAAAGTCAAAAACTTGCACAATTGATGGATGTTCCAGTGCTGCAATGACCTTGATTTCGCTCTGAAATCGTTGGTAAAAATCATTTGTTACTGAGAAACTGGGCAAAAGCGCTCTTATAGCGACATCGCGCCCTAATTTTGGATCCCATCCTCGATAAACCATTGTGTTGCCGCGCTGTCCCAATTCTGCTCGAATTTCATATCGACCGATAGTTGGGTAGGATTGGGATGGGGTTGATGCAGGCACGTTTTTAGGCTTCGATAACAAAAGTTTATTCAATAAGTTGTCTTTTAATGAAGCAAGACGTTGCTGCCAGCGATGGTAAATTGAAGGCATCATAAGTTGCTCTCACTGTTTTTAACCATTAAAAGGTAAATAACCGTGCCTGTTGAAATCCTGAATACTAGGGGGTGAAGTTTATAGAGATATATACGTAAGCCTGACAATGGGTAAGTACGGTTATTTTACCATCAGAGGTTTATATGAACAATCTGCATTTGCTCAGTCTTCAAAGATAGTTATTCGGCCAATTTGCTCCCTTCGTTTTGTCAAATAGCCAGGATATGTGGGATACATAGACTTTTAGAGGTAAAAAATAAAGCTTTCTTGCGCTTTAAATTCTGTTCACTGTTAAACTCAGGACTGTACCGTTTTGTCATACACGACTTGTCATAGCAACAGATTATAAAACGCACCTGTTCCCTAATTGTGAAAAATCGAGTAAGCTGATTAAACTGGTTTTTCGCAGTCGCTAACTATAGGGCCTTGGAAAGTTATAATGGTGTTGCGAAAGATGTTTTAAGGAACTTCTTTATCCTTATCCAATCTTGAAAGCATACTTTGGAGATTGATTGGCAATAATTGCTAGGCAGGAGTATCGTAAAAGTTTGCGAGCGTTATGCCTTTATGAGGAAACGACAGGAAAGCTGGCTGCTTGAAATAATCTTACGCCTTTTGACAAGGCAAAGCAAAAATATTCGTTCTTGAAAAGAAGGGCGTAAGAAAAATATTATAGATGTAATACGCCTATGCTTTGGCTGAAGTTATAGGGTGTTAAGAATTACGATCCGTTTTCAACAAAGATAGGATTGGGTTTTGTTACCGGCTGGTCGGACTCAGGCGGCCGGTTAGGGAAGGTGATACCTGGTTTTGGTCGTTTGCTGCTTGACTGCGGGTCGATATTAATAATTTTGGGTGAAGGACGCTTCTCTTCAGCAGCAGGTTTAATGCTTACGGGTGGTGCTGGTGTTGGGGCAGGTACAACGCCGTGGATAGCGCCACATTTATGGCAATAGACAAGCAAAAACATCCGCATGTCTTCGACGGCCAGTGAGTCGATTCCACGTGCGTTACAATAGGGGCATTTAGGTGTTGTTGACATGTGAGACCTCCGGTTACTAGGAGCCAGTTATTAAAGAACCGTCGGCCTCTCCTCTTTCAGCAGTCAGTCATACCGTTGTTAAAAAATGGGCGATATTGGACTCGAACCAATGACCCCCTCGGTGTAAGCGAGGTGCTCTAGCCAACTGAGCTAATCGCCCGTAACAACAAAGATTATAACTTAAATCGGGTAAAGTAGCAAGGGGTGAATGTAAATCCGTAAATTTTGACGATGGGTTTGCCCACTTCGCTGCCGTGGCTAAAATTAGCGCTTATGAAATACAAAGTCATAATTATTAGCCTGATAGGCCTTTTGGCTGTCGCCGGTATAGCGGTTGTGGGCCGGCAGCCAATCCAGATTTTTTTGTTTAACATTACCGGCGAAGAGGCCACTCTACCCCAAATCTCTGGAGCGATCCAGTATGGGCTGACGCGATTGCAGCCACCACTGGCTACGGCGGATTCCGCTCCGGTGCGCTACGCTGATGTCAATCCGTACGGGGTCAACACGTTTCTGCAAAATGAGGTCGAACCGGCCAAACGCGAAACCGCAATGCGGCTTATCTCCGAGGCGGGCATCACCTGGATTCGGCAAGAGTTTCCGTGGGAAGACATCGAGATTCATGGCAAGGGCGACTTTGAAGATCGCCGCCACGAGCCATATCGACCGGCCTGGGAAAAATACGACCAGATTGTTGACCTGGCTGAACAGTACGACGTCAAGATTATGGCCCGCCTCAGCAACCCGCCGGCCTGGACGCGGGCACTAACCGACACCATCGGCACATTCGCTCCGCCCGATGATTTGACCGACTATGGTGACTTTGTCGAAGCTGTGGCGACTCGCTACCAGGGACGCATCGCCGCTTACCAAATTTGGAACGAGCCGAACATCTTTCCCGAATGGGGCTACAAACCCATCAGCGCTGAAGAGTATACCAGCTTGCTTAAAGAGGGCTATACCCGTATTAAGGCGGTTGATCCCGATGCGATTGTTGTGATGGGGGCGCTGGCGGCCACCATCGAACTCGATCGTGAGCGGCGCTACGATGCCAACGGTTGGCCGGTTAGCCCCGGCGGTTTGAGTGACGTCCTCTTCCTTCAGCAGATGTATAATGCGGGTGCCGCGCCCTATTTCGATGTGCTGGCAATGCAGGGCTACGGCCTGTGGAGTGGTCCTACCGACCGGCGTATGCAGCCTCGGGTGCTGAATTTTTCCCGCCCCCTCTATATCCGTGATGTGATGGTTCGCAATGGTGATGCTCACAAAGCCATTTGGTTGAGCGAATTGAGTTGGAATGCGCTGCCGCCGGAAAGCGGACTGCCGCCGGTTTATGGTCAGGTGACGCTGGATCAGCAGGCCCGTTATACGGCCTTAGCCTACGAACGCATGCAGCGCGAATGGCCTTGGCTGGGTGTCGGCTTCTACTGGTTCTTCAAACAGGCCGATGACCGTGAGCGGGAAACCAATCCTCAATACTATTTCCGCATGGTAGAACCGGATTTTTCGTCGATGCCTGTTTATGAGGCAATTAAATCCTATGCTAATCAGCCGCCCATAATGTACAGCGGCTGGCATCAAGCTAGCCATTGGGCCGTAACCTATCAAGGCGATTGGCAATCGGTGACTACAGCCAACGCCCTTTTTGAAGATGCACTTGAAGCCGACCAGCCCGGCGATACAGCTTCCTTCGTTTTTGAAGGACAGGCACTTTCGCTTGCCTTTGCTGGTGATAGCGGGAAGGTGCAAGTACGGGTTGATCAAGCTACGCCGGTGGAAATTGAGACCGAAATCGGCACGGTTAGCGTGGCGGCGGGTCTTGGGGCGGAGCCGCATACGGTCACTGTTGAGGTGATAGAAGGGCCAGTATTGCTCGACGGTGTCATTGTTAAGGAGAGTGGCTTTGGCTGGAGTCGGGCCGGTGGCTTAGTAATGGGTGTGATAGTCGTAGGGGGCTTATGGCTGTTTTGGCGACAGCAGCGCAGCGACTAAGTCGCCTGGCGTTTCCGTTTGTTTTGCTCATCGCGGCGTTTGTTCGATTTTTTAACCTGGCCGGCCAGTCGCTTTGGTCGGATGAAGGCAATAGCGTTGCGCTGGCCCGACGCGGTTTTGCCGAGATAGCGCAGCGTACGGCTTTCGATATTCACCCACCGCTGTACTATTGGCTGCTCAAAATGTGGATCGGCTTGTTTGGTGACAGCGAAGCCGGTTTGCGCTCACTTTCGGCAGTGCTAGGTGTTGTCTGTGTGTACCTGGTCGGATGGTTGGGAACACGCCTTTTTGATCGACGTGTTGGGCTGTTGGCAGCGCTGCTGGCGGCGCTTTCCCCTTTTCAGGTTTACTACGCTCAAGAAGCCCGGATGTATATGCTGTTGACGCTGCTTGGTGCGTTGACAATTGTATGGGCGGTATTGATCGTAGAACAGCCGACTAATCTTTGGTGCAAATTCGGTTATATAATGACCGTAACCGCCGGGCTTTATACTCACTATGCCTATCCGGTGGTGTGGGCCGCAGCGGCGATAGCGGTGGGCTATCAGCTATCAGCCGCCAGCTATCAGCCGTCAGCCACTAGAACTCAGTTATCGGCTATGGGGTGGTGGATTTTTGTTCAGTTTATTCCGCTATTACTTTATTTGCCGTGGCTGCCAACGGCATGGCGTCAGGTGACGACGTGGCCTTCGGAGCCGCAAGTTAATGTTTGGACAATGGCGCTTCAGACCGTCGCTAATACGTTGTTGTTAGGAGTATCGTGGCCGTATGCAGCGGGCTGGTGGCCGGTTATAGGGCTGGTTGTGACGCTGGCGCTTTTTTTGTTTCATCAATTTGGGACAAGATCAGCCTTTAACCCAAACATTAGGCGGCAGTATGCTTCAAACTTTGTGGTTATCCTATTACTAGTCTGGTTTTTTGGTCCGGTTTTGTTGATACTGGTTGTATTTAGTCCGGCTTTTCTTAAATTTTTGTTGGTTGCTGCACCGTCCCTATCATTGCTTATGGCCGTATCTATTGTTCAATTGGCTCGATTTGTCAAGCCGCGCTGGTTGGGTTTGATGACCGGCAGTTTTGTGTTAACCGGTTTATTGGGGGCCTTGCTGCTGTCACTGTTTCATTATTATACAGATGATAGCTTTGCTCGCGATAATTATCGGGGGATTGTGCAGTTTATTAAATCAGTGGGTGAGACTGGTGACGCGGTCATCCTCAACGCTGAAGGTCAGCAGGATGTATTTGGCTACTATTTCGACCAACAACCGTTGTCGCAGATGCCGGTCTACCCGCTACCGCAGCGTCGCCCGCTAGATGAGGCGGCTACTTTAACTGATCTTGAACAGATTGCCGCCGAAGCCAATAAGATCTACGCGGTCTATTGGGCCACCCAGCAAGCTGATCCCAAAGGAGTTATCGAAGGCTGGCTTGACACGCAGCTCTTTAAGGCCACAGATCGGTGGTTTGGCAATGTTCGTCTAGTCAGTTATGCCAATGCTGCCACAGACTTGCCATATGAGGCTGTTGCGTATCGTTGGGAAAATGGTATTCGATTAACCGGCGTGGCGCTATCGAGTGTGCCTATTGTGCCTGGTGATATTGTGCAGGTGGGGCTGCAATGGCGAACTGAGGCGGCGCTTGATGCGAATTACACCGTTTTTTTGCAGGTGCTAGACGCCAATAACCATCTGGTTGGCCAGCGTGACGCCTGGCCGTTGACGCCGACCCCGGCTTGGCCGATCGATGCGCCGGTGCCGGATGGGCATGGCATTTTTATCGAGCCGGGCACGCCACCGGGCACACATCGACTGATTATGGGGCTGTACCACAGCGAAACCGGCCAGCGTCTACGGTTGGCCAGTGATAATGCGTCTCACGATTTTATTGATCTGAGTAATATAGAAATTGGGCGTTCGAATGTGCCGCTGCCAACGGGAGCCTTCACTATTCAGCATCGTGTGGATATTACTCACCATGGGTTGCGATTGCTGGGCTACGATATTTACAAGTTGGGGTCTCGATCAACACCAGAGATACCCCTGCGACCGGGCGAACCCATTCAATTGGTTGCTTATTGGACGCTGGCTGCATCGGATGCTGTGGTTAGTGATGAGCTTCACATCGAAGTGGTCGATAGTGGGGAGCAAAGTGTGGGCAGTTCGCTCACGCGCCCTTTAGCGGGCGTTAATTACCCGACATCGCAATGGCAGATGGGTGAAATCATACGGGCCCAATATAGCTTTCCGCTGGCTGTCAAACCGGGGAGTTATCGGCTGATGCTGTCTGTGCCGGGGCAAAAGGGCGAATCGCAATTTGAAATGACTACGCAGGCGGTTAGGGTGGAGTGAAATAGGGTGTGTGCTTAAGGGGAAGGGGCCTCGACGACCGGTACATTTTTGGTATAATCGGCTTGCACAACGGTATTGGCGACCCAGCCGGTGGTGCTGCCGGTGATGTCTATCTGCCACCAGGTGGCATCAGCGTTGCGACCGACAATGGGCATTTCGGTGTTGGGATTGAGTGTGCCGATAATCGGGTATTCGGGGCCGGGGCCGGAACGAATATTGACGGAACCGGGCGAGATTAAGGAGGCGTTAGTCGCTTCAGGGCTTGTTTCAAGTCCGGCCTGAATGACGCTGTCACCGGCTGTAGCCCCTTCGTCGGCATTGGATTCGGGTTGAGCAATAACGCGGGTTGGGGTCGGCGATGGCTCCGGTGTAACAGGTTCGGGGGTGGGAACGATGATAATAGGCTCAGCCAGAGCGGGTGTAAAAGTTGGCACAGGAGTACGCATCGACCGTTGACCGGAAAAACTACTTTCGGTCAAAAAGGTAAATAGCGTCGCAAAAATAAGATAGTTAATGAGGACCAAAACAATTGCCAGGCTCCAATATCGGGGTTTCATCGACATCTTCCTAACTTAACGGTATAGGCCTGTTAAATCTAGACTTATTATACCACAACTATTATCATTATGACAACTTAATTTTACATAAAGACATAATTATGGTCAACGTATCCTTAATTTGTACGGTTCTTAATGAAGGACCGGCGCTTGAAAAATTGCTCAACTCACTGGTCAAGCAGAGTCGGCAGCCGGATGAGATCATTGTAGTCGACGGTGGTTCGACCGACGACACGGTTGCTGTGCTGTATCGTTATGCTGATCGTCACCAACTGCCGCTGCGAGTGATTGTTTCGCCAGGGGCTAATATCAGCCAGGGGCGTAATATCGCTATCGAGGCTGCGACAGGGCCGGTGATCGCCAGTACGGATGCCGGGGTTAGGCTCGATCCGCAATGGCTTGAAAAGTTGGTTGCACCTTTCGAGGTCGACTCGCCCCCAGCGGTGGTATCCGGCTTTTTTGTGCCTGACCCGCAATCGACATTTGAAGTGGCCATGGGCGCTACTGTGCTGCCTCTGGTAAGCGACATCACCCCCGAAACATTTTTGCCAAGCAGTCGCTCTATTGCATTTCTGAAATCGTGCTGGGAGGCGGTGGGCGGCTATCCGGAGTGGTTGGATTACTGTGAGGATTTAATCTTTGACTTTCGGTTGCAGGATAGATGCGGCCCGTTTGGCTTTGAGCCGGAGGCGTTGGTGTACTTCAGGCCGCGCGGCAGCTTGAAGGCGTTTTTTAAGCAGTATTATCAATATGCGCGTGGTGACGGCAAGTCGGATTTATGGCGTAAACGGCACGCTATTCGCTATAGCACATATTTGGTGGCCTTACCTGCTTTCGTGATATTGGGGCTAAAATCATCGCGATGGTGGTGGTTCATTGGCGGTGTTATTGGATTTGTTGGGATGTTTGGAACACCTTACCGGCGATTGCATTTAGGCTGGTCTAAACTTTCAGCAACTGAAAAAACACGGGCCGCGTTTTGGGTGCCTGTGATCCGGATAACAGGTGATATCGCCAAAATGCTTGGCTATCCGGTTGGCTGGAAATGGCGATTGGACAGGTTATCGAGCCAACCTTGCTTGCGCTGGCGGTCTCATGAAACGTCAGAGTAACGTCGGGATAGCGTAGCGATAGCAGATGTAACGAAACTGTAACCTTTTTCGTTTGAATTTATGTTATGATAGTTGTTAAGAGTGTGACATATACCTCTTGGCTTTAAAATCTAAGTAAGGTATAATCAGACATCGGAAATAACTTTTGCTCTTCTGTCACGCATAACCCAAAGTTAAAGGCGATAGTTTTTCTAGGTCAATCTCACCTCAATGTTTAGTACAGGAGCAACTCTTGATTGGCAGCGTTCTCGGCAACCGCTATCGAATTCTACGGGAAATTGGTGCTGGTGGCATGGCCAAAGTCTATTTGGCCGAAGATATCAGCGGCAATGAGTTGGTTGCTGTTAAAGTTTTATACCCGCAATTTAGCCAAGATATATCTTTTATTCAGCGCTTTAATCGCGAAGCAAAATTAGCAAGTACTTTAACCGATTCTCATATTGTCCGCGTGCTAGATTATGGAGCCGACCGTGATCTGCAATATTTGGTCATGGAATACGTTGAGGGTCGAGACCTCAACAGTGCGCTCAAAGAAAAAGGACCGTTTGAGTGGAAGTATGCGCTTGAAATTTTAGACCAGCTAGCGACAGCGCTTGAACATGCCCACGTTCATGGTGTTGTTCATCGCGACATTAAGCCTCAGAACTTAATGTTGAATGACAGCGGCTTGCTCAAAGTTTTAGACTTTGGCATTGCACGTATTCCTACCTTACCCTCACTCACCCAATCCGGTTTTATCGGTAGCCCCTATTACGCTTCACCTGAACAGGCTATGGGTGAAGAAGTCGATATTCGATCTGACCTCTACTCGGCTGGTATTGTTTTGTATGAAATGCTCAGCGGCCGTATTCCCTTCGACGCCAAAAGCCCCTGGTCGATTATCAGCCAACATATTACCAGCGATCCACCCCCCATTGAAATTCCAGGGCGAGAAATCCCTAAAAATATCGAAGATTTGCTGAAGCGCATGTTGGCTAAACGACCTGACGAACGTTTTCAAACCCCCACAGATTTACGCCAGGGAATTGCGACTGTTTTTGCCGGCCAGTCTGTTACTGAAGATACGCAAGATCTTTCTGTCGACAGCTTAACCGATAAAACCTCTATCGTAGCCAGTTTGAACCAACGCGCCGCTGAAGCCATTAAAGCCGAAGAGTGGGCGCGGGCCGTCGATTTGCTACGTCAGGCGGTGAAGCTGGAACCGGAAAATCAAGACATCGCCAAAAAGTTGGGAGAGATAGAAGCTGAAGCTCAGGTCGACTCCCTGTATCGATCCGGCGTGCGTGCTTTAGAAAACAATCGCTGGGAAGAGGCAATCAACCATTTCAATGTTGTGATTGAACTCAAGCCGCACTATCGTGATATTGGGCAGCGGTTGGCAAAGGCCCATGAAGCGCTGAAAACTGAGAATAGGCACAAATTTGTTGATACGCGATACCAGGAAGGTTTGGCTCATTTTGAGAATGAACGGTGGGCCAGTGCGGTCGATGCTTTCTCTGAGGTGTACCAGTTGGCTCCGGGATATGAGCAGGTCGAACGTCTTCTGCAAGAAGCGCGGGAGTTAAGTGATCCTAGCTTTGCCTTTAAGATGAAGCGCATGGTCACCAACCTTGATGTTGAATCGGCGTGGCGATGGGCTTTAGTAATGGCAGGCGTTATCGCCATCGTCTTCTTGTTCTTTCTTGCCTTCGGTAACAATAATCAAGCGTCCGGTAATGATGATGCCAAGGAACAACTAAAAACCCTCTACGAGGAGGTTCAAGTTGCGCTTGAGAATGGCCAAACTACCGTCGCGTTGAGCAAACTCAACCAAATTCTGCAAGAAGATCCCGATTATGCCGATGCTGCCGACATCAAACGAGATCTTTTAGCCACGCCCACCGCACCTCCTTTAGCTAGTGCTACCGTCCAGAATGAACAGTTGGCGCAATTGGTCAACGAAGCTCAGTTGTCAATCGATCTCGAAGAGTGGGATGAAGCGATTGATAAACTCAAAGTAGTTCGCACCCGCGACAGTGACCATCAAAAAGCGTTGGTTTCGACGTTAACTTGCGATGCTTATGTGGGGCGGGGCTTGGCAAGTTTGGCTCGGATTGATGCCGAAGCAATAGAAAAATCGTTGGTGAATAGTGCGCTTTCTGATTTTGAGGCCGGGGTTTCTATCTGCCCTCGGCGTACTGATTTGGCCGACCAAGCCGCTCGGGCCACAGCTTATCTTGAAGCGCTTGATACGCCCACCAGTGACTACGAAATTCTTATTTCCGTACTTAATCCCATTGTTGCGGCCAATCCTGATTATGCCGACGGTAATGCCAAATTAATGCTTTATAATGCTTACTTAAATAGAGGTTTAGAGCGACAGGCAACCCCGGACTTCATTGCTGCTGCTCTGGGAGATTATGAAGCGGCACTGGCGCTTAATGTTGACGACCCCAGCGAAGCCCAACAGCAACGCGCTGAATTGTTGTTATCATTCAGTCAGCAGCCGATCAACCCTACCACAGAACCTGATGAAGCAGAGGTTGAAGTAGATACACCCGCTGCTGCAACACCGGTACCGGAGATACCGCAATCACCATCAAATGACGGTATAAAGTATAATCCTCCCCAACTGATAGGGCCGTCGGATGACAGCATTTTTGCCGGTACTTTTGCTCAGGTTTATTTAGAATGGGAAGGCACTTCGTTAGCACCCGATGAATATTATGATTTAACAATTATGCATCTCTTTGCTGAGGAACCTCAATATACGGGTAGCCGTCGAACAAACGATACACGCGTACAACTTAATGCTGATATTGGCATTGGCCAGGCAGGCAACGATCGCTTTTATTGGTGGGTTACCATTCGAAAAGAGAATACCGCGCCATCGCCGGGGGCTTTAGATATGGCGGTTAGCCCCCGCAGTGAAACGAAAACGTTTATTTGGAGTCCGTAATTTTATGGATGCGTTGGCCGTGGTCCTTAGATATGTATCTAATGGCTTGTTGCTATCTGCTCATCTATCGGATATAATAAATTTTGTCGGGTCACACCTCACGTCAGTTCCATCATGATGTTAGATTGAATAGTTTACCTTTATAAATCATTGATGTAGAAGTTGTGCAGTTGGGTATAAAAGTCAGGTGATAGTCACTTCTTGATCGAAAGTTAGCGTTGGTTTGAACCAACAAGATCATGGCTGACGCCCAGAACTATCACCTTTTGAACTGCGCAACGCACAGTATTTTAAATTGCCCAGACTCTTTCGTTATGGTTGAATTGTTCTTTGGAGAATTATATAAAAGCTATGGGCCAAAATTTTAGAAAAAAGGTAATGAGCCAACTTAACCACGCTTCGGAAAATGAGGAACCTCTTTCAGTTAACCAAGATAGTGAAGAAAGAATCATCGTGTTGTCAGCTTCTGAGTACGAAAAGTTTCAAGCGGAAAGCGAAGCACGTATGAAAAGGTTAAAACAAGAATTAGATGGTATTTTGGCTCTCGTTCAAAGTTATACACAACAGCGAACCTTAGAAGATGTCGAGGCCCGCCTCGTCGCCCTTCGAAAAAAAATTGAGCAAGAGATGAACGAATAAGCATTGCCCTTCTGTCTCAATAAACCGTATAGGCATCAAACACAAACGGATTACTATCTTTGTAATAACAAAGGTTTGAATATTAATGGCACAAGTTTATAAAACTGATCTCTTGGAAGATGCATTAAAGGAAATGTGCTCAAAATTAGAGGGCGTACAAGGGGCCGTTATCGTAAGTATTGAGGGGTTTGTCGTTGCTGCGTTTACGCCCAGAGACAGCGATATGGATGAGGAAGGCCCAACCAGCAGCCCTCAGGTAGCGGCCATGGCAGCCACCCTTATTGCTCTGGGTGAACGAACATTATCACGTTTGGCCCAAGGCGATATGCTTCGCTTATTGATTGAGGGTAGTGATGGCGGTATGCTGGTTGTACCGGCTAACCAAAGGGCTTCCGTAGCTGTAATGGTAGGGCGAGAAGCCAAAATGGGATTGGTGCTTTACGCACTGCAACAAAGCTCTAGAAAAATTAGCACAATTTTGGAGGGAGGCAATTGATTACCGATAGTATTGACAATCAAGTAAAAGACAACAATCAACTTTTACGAGAAATTCTCGATGAGTTGACCTTGTATAACCCCGGCATTATTAGTGCCTTGGTAGTAAGTGATGACGGATTGAATGTGGCCTCAGGAATACCGCACTCCAGTGATGATAATATGGCCTTGACGTCTTCTGATTTGATCGATATGGCTACAGAATTTGGTAAGCGGTTTGAGCAAGGCAACCTCAATCGTATCCTCTTAGAAGGGGAACAAAGAACGGCTATCCTCATGAAAGCTGGAAA
>JAGRBY010000890.1 GCA_020433835.1 Anaerolineae bacterium
GTCACCATCGTTTGCCCATCGCCACCCACCAAGGGCGTATCAACCGCCATCAGTGGACTGTATTTGCTCAAGATGATTTGGCTCTTTTTCATGGGAACCTCGGGTCTATGTCATGATCTGAAGAGCAATCCACGGCACAACATTAAAGACTATAACCACTATCTTGTAGAAGCCGAGAAAGGCATAGAGCACTTTACTGATGTCATCTTCTGAAAGATTGAAGAATCGTCCATGCATTTGGCAGATCCAGGGCCTGAGACTCATGATCAATAGGGCACTGAAGGTCAACAACCCCAGATTGATGACCATACACCAGAAGAGGAATTCTTGTAAGGTTTGAAGATTCATGTCTTTGTCCCTGGTAGCTCAGCCACGCCAATTTTTTTACCACGCGCTTGTATGGCAAGAATCGGCCTGAAGATAGTCCAATTTTTCGGGTGGAGTATTGAGGATAAGCCACACGTATTACAACAAACCACGAAATTCTTTGAGATATGCAACAGTTTTAGGCAATTCCTGCTGCTCAAGAGTGTCAAGATACTCTTCTACAGTTTTAGATGGATTGCGAAGCCGTTTACGGTGGATGGTGACGGCAGAACAAACAATACCAGGCGATAAATCGATAAGGTGAGTAAGAAACTCGTCAGGATGTTGTGGTTCAACCCCATAAGATTGCAAAACTGCAATTGGAAAATGTTTCAAATTGTAAGTGACAATAACATCAGCCCTCGCTTTAATGGCAGCGGCTAAGACGTGTCGATCATTAAGGTCAGGAAGCTGAATCCCTGGAATCAGGGACTCAAAATCTTCTACTAGACTATCACGAACATGATCGTTCATGAGTTCTTTTGTCCTTTCTAATTGCTCCCGTCTTAAGTCTGGCCGATTGCGCAATACTCCTCTCATCCACTCTTCATGAATAGCATTGGACCACTTCGCCCGGAAAAGGTCAGTTAGCGCCAATTGCATCAACAGGTCTCTTAATGGTGCTGGATAAAGTACACAGGCATCATAAACGGCGGTAAAAGTCGCTAATATCAATACCCCATATCCAGCTTTTGCGCCTGCTCAGCAAGTTCATCCAAGGCTTTCATTCTCGCCTTATCAGTCTGATTTTTATAATTCATCAGATCATTAAAAAGAACTCGACGGTGTGTTCCCACTTTTCGATAGGGTATCTCTCCTTGATCTAACCGTTGGATTAGATAAGGTCTGGAAACATTCAGTAGATCAGCGGCCTGTTGCGTGGTCAGCTCCGCATGAACCGGAATCAAGGTCACCGCATTGCCTTGCGCCATTTCGGTAAGAATATCCACCAGTAAGCGCACTGCGGAAGCAGGTAATGCCAAAGATTCTGCTGGGCCTCCCTCCTCAATGATTTGGATAGATAAATCGTGATGCTTCCCTGCATGTAAGGCAAGAAGACGACTCGATGCCCGTGCAAGCAAGGCTTCACTGGCAGTTGGGGTCACTGGCTCCATAACTTGTTGCAAAAAGGAACTCATTTTTCACACCTCAAAAGCTTAATTGTTCACTTTGAAGTATGTCACATAACCGAAATAAACGCAATAAAAGAATTAATCGAAACTGCCTTTTGCCACAGAAACGGTCTGAATTAAGAGTGGTCCCTCTTCTTCTTACTCTTCTTTTATTTCAAAGAGCTTCATTTATCGAACATTTGAGCAATTTAACCGCCACACGCCTTACTAACCACATACTCCGCCTGCCTGCGGTGAATCATCAGATGAAACCCCAACATGCAATGCCATTGGTGCGCATCGAACATTCCAAAAACAGGGTGACGCTTGGTGAGCGTTCCCCGAAGTGGCCCAAGCTTGGAAACCCTTTGTAAATAGTCCTCTACCGAATCTTGAAAGAGCTGTATCTGCTCGATTCCAGGACTGGCTGAAGGCATCACATCGTGCTTAGGGTCAATATCGCCCTCACCGCTTGGTTCTACACCACGCGCCAAGTCTTCAACCAAGGGTATTACGCACATTCATGCGGAAATAGGCGCTAAGGAATCAGAAGCTACAAAAGATCTTGAAATAAAAAGCAAAGTCTCTTTAACGATCGTTTTATAGACCGACTTAAAGAAGGATATCTTTACCTTGAAAACACACCAAATGTGTCTCTAAAGTCCGTCTCTAAATAAAAATCGTCTATTTATCGCCCCAACCCTTTTATGGACGCCATTAACGCCTATTTCCGCACGAATGTGCGCAATACCCTAACCACTTTGGCAACGCTGCGGTTGACGATGGCGTTATGCTCAAGAATCATAAAAAATGACCAGTTGCGCATGTCTTCATCGACGCCGGGCATTCGGGGAACCATGACCGGTCGGGAACCTATGGCTGGACCTACTCTCCCAGCCAGCCTTTGATAATCCCTCAATAAATCTTGAATCCGCGTGGTCGCCTGCTTGCGACTGGTCAAGGCAAACCAGGTTCTGACAGCGGCTTTTAGGAATAGATTGCTCATGAGCATGCGGAATTAAGAACAGGGCGCGAGCGCATGGCGTTACCCCGGCAATCTATTAGGGGCTAGTGATCACACATCTTGTCAGGGTGGGTGTTAAAACCGGTGTCGGTCTCAACAAATTTTCCTTTGCTCTCAAGAAAATCCACTAAGTCCTCAGCCGTCATGTTATCTTGCGAACAGGTGTAATAGCGGGTCTCTTCGCCAAACCGGTCTGTTATGGCTTCGCAAAGACTGTTCTTTGTGTAGGAACGATTGCTTGAAAGCATCATTTCCATAACTTCGTGCCCATGTATTTGTTCTGTCATTTTAATTTCTAACTCCAAGTAACGTTAAATTTTAGGTGCCACGAACACCCGCAAAAAGACTGGAATCATTCGTCGGCTCTCGATGAGCATATAAGGTTCCTGTTTCCACTAAAAGCG
>JAGRBY010000891.1 GCA_020433835.1 Anaerolineae bacterium
TGGGCGAAACCTTTGCCGGGAGAGGGGCAATGATAGAAGACACACCCCTTACGCTGGGAGGGGGCGGCGCCACGGGGACTGCCTCCGCCGGAAAATTGCTGAGCTAGGCCGACCTGATCATCAGCATCGGCACCCGCCTGACCGATTTCGCCACCGGCTCTCAATCCGCCTTCAATAATCCGCAGGTTAAGTTCATTAGTATCAACGTGAACGGACACGACGCCTACAAGCAGGGCGCGCTGCCCATCGTGGCCGATGCCCGCGAGGCCCTGAAAGCGTTACTTGCCGCCGGTAAAGCCGCCAACGTCCAGCTCAACTCGGCCTACCTTGAAGAAGTGGCGGTGATGAAACAAGAGTGGCAAGAAATGTTGGCGACCGATGTCTTTGTGGAACATGAAGGCGAAGCCATGAGCCAACTCCACGCGATCAACATCATCAACCAGCAGGCTCAGGCCGGCGACACTATTATCGCCGCAGCCGGCGGACCGCCCGGAGATTTACACCAACTGTGGGATACTAGCGGTCAGCGTCATTGCCATCTGGAGTTTGGCTTGTCCTGTATGGGGTATGAAATCCCGGCCGGGGTGGGGGTGCGGCTGGCCCAGCCGGAGGGGGAGGTCTATATCCTCATCGGGGACGGGACCTATCTTATGCAGCCAACCGACTTAGTCGTCGCGATGAAGGAGGGGTTGAAGATTACTATCCTCCTGATGAACAATCACGGTTTTCAAATCATCCGGCGTTTGCAGATGGGGCGGGTTGGTATCAGCTTCGGCACGGAGTTCCGCGCGCGTGACAAAGAAGTTAATCGCTTGGAAGGGGACTATCTCGACATCGACTTTGCCAAGAATGCGGAAAGTATGGGGGCACGAGCCTGGAATGTATCGACCCCGGACGAACTGCGACAGGCCCTGCAAGAAGCGCGGCAAGAAACCCGCTCGTGTGTCATCGTGGCCGAAACTGAACCGCATTGGTATGGGCCTTCCTCGGAAGTCTGGTGGGATGTGGCCGCTGCCGAAGCGACCCATGACGCCGAAACCCAGGAAGCCCGTAAGGCTTATGAATCTGACCGCCATAAATTACAAAGGTTTCATTACTAATGTTTAAGATATGGTTTGAACGAACGCTACCGGCCCAATATCGGGTCATGCTGGAAGAGGTAGCCGTGTCGATTGGGGCGGGGACCGATACCCCTGAAACGCCGTTTGCCAAAGTCGGTGAAGCAGAAGCCATGATTGCCGGCTCCCGTCTCACCTATGACGCGGCCGTCATGGACCAAGCGCCTCAGTTGCGGGTGATTGCTCGCACCGGGATTGGCGTCAATAATGTGGACTTGGCCGCGGCGACGGCGCGGGGGGTTGCGGTTTGTAATGCCCCGGACGGCCCCACGATTGCGACCGCCGAACACGCCGTGGCTTTGATGTTTGCCCTGGCCCGGCAACTTAAATGGATTGACAAAACCCTGCAAACCGGCGGGGAATCCGACTATTTTAATCGCTACAATGGGTTAGAGTTATACGACGCCTGTCTGGGGTTGGTGGGACTGGGTCGGATTGGCAGCCATGTGGCCAAGATTGCGCAGGGCATCGGCATGTCTATCATTGCGTACGATCCCTTTGTGAAGGCCGAACAGGCTGAACAGTTAGGGGTCAGTTTAAGCCCCACCCTGGAGGCATTACTCAGCCAAGCGGATGTCGTCTCTTTACATATTCCTCTATTACCAGAGACAAAAAACCTGATCAATGCTAATCGGCTGGCTCAGATGAAGCCAGGCGCTATTCTGATCAATGTCTCTCGGGGGGGCATTGTTGATGAGTTGGCGGTGCGCGACGCCTTAGATAAGCACCAGTTGTCCGGGGCCGGGCTGGATGTGTTTGACTCGGAGCCGCCGCCGCCCGACCATCCCCTGTTGGGTCGGGATGATGTTATCGCCACGCCCCATATCGCCGGGGCCACCACCGCCGGCAAAGATCGCCTCTGGCAGGCCGCGCTAAGCCAAACCCTGCAAGTGTTGCAAGGTGAGCGTCCGCCGCATTTGGTTAATTCGGAGGTTTGGCGTGTTTGAGACGGTAAGAGTGGATAATGATAACGTATAGAATAGAATAATATGGCTATTTTATTCGCGATGTGTATTCAGGGTAGCTGAATTGGGGTTACCTCAGTTAACATACATATTAGGATATAACTACTTAGTCTCCGGCCTGCTTGTTCCCAAACTCCAGACCAGTTGCACATACCACGGCTTGAAACCATAACGCCGGTAGAATTTGAGCACTTTGTCCATATCCTTGCTGACTGTTACCACCAAAAACCTCTAAATTCCATTTTGGGCGGCAACTTCTAACAGCCTGTCCATCAGCTTGCTGCCAATCTGTTTGTTTCTGAAAGCCGGTTTCACATAAATGTTTTCTATCTCTAAATACCGCTCTTGTTCAGGGATGACCGCCAACCCTTGACTTAGGCAAACAGAGCCATTGATATAACCCACAATCCCTTCGTCACTGGCGGCAACCAGGGCACCGCCAGCAAGCGTAGTGCGCAGGCGGTGGTCGGTTCGAGCGCGGGGTTAGGCGGGAACGCTGCCGAGCGTCGACACAATGACCATCCCGCCCGGTCGCAATTCCGCGGCACGGCAACGCAGGAATTGGGTCCAGTCAGCCCGAGCGAGCGCCGCGAATTCCGCCCGCGCCTCGCCTTGCAGATCGGCGAACCACACCGTTCCGGGCGAAGAGGGCGAGAGGGCGCGGCTCAGCCAGTGGCTGGCGGCAAAGCAGGTGCCGAGCGCGACCGAGCCTGGCGCGGCCAACTGCGTGTAGAAGGACCCGATCGCGGCTTCGGTGCGAATCCTGGATGCGTTGCGCTGATAGCCGTCGGGACCAAACACCAGCGCAAAGAGTGC
>JAGRBY010000892.1 GCA_020433835.1 Anaerolineae bacterium
TACAGCGCGAAACCAACAATACACTGCATGTCTATTACGGCGTTACCGAAGACGGCATTCACGGCCCCTGGCAAAAACTGCTTGAATCGCTGAATGCCGAAGAAGAAGCAGCGGCGGCAGCTTAATGACGCAGACAATCACTGTCGGCATTTTAACAATTAGCGATCGCGGTGCGGCCGGATCGTACGAAGACAAAAGCGGGCCGGTTATCGAACAGCTTGTAACCGGCCCGCTTCAGGCTACCGTTCAACAAAAAGCCATCGTGCCGGACGATATCGAGGCGATTAAACAGATGCTGCTGCAGTGGGTTGAACAGAATAAGCTCAATCTTATCCTGACCACCGGCGGCACCGGTTTCGCCCCACGCGATGTAACCCCGGAAGCAACCCGGTTAGTCATAGAGAAAGAAGCACCCGGTCTGGTTTTTGCGATGCTGAAAGATAGTTTAGCGGTTACGCCCCATGCTATGCTCTCGCGCATGGTAGCCGGCATCCGGGGGCGAACGCTGATCGTCAATTTACCTGGCAGTCCCAAGGCAGTCCGCGAAAACTTAGAGACTATTTTGCCAGCACTGCCACACGCAGTAGAATTACTACGAGAAGATCCGTTAGCCAACACGCATCACGGAGTAGAATAAACAATTTAGCACCTCGGTTTGGAGAATGCTGTGCATCACAATTGTATCTTCTGTAAAATTGTCACCGGCGACCTAAAAGCGACCAAACTCTACCAAGATGAGAGTGTTACCGTATTTAGAGACATCAACCCGCAAGCACCCACCCACATTTTGGTTATTCCCAACCAGCACATCGAGGCCATCAGTGAGGCATCGCCGGAAGATCAGATGCTTTTGGGAAAGTTGATGCTCACAGCAGCCCAAATAGCAAGAGAGGAAAATGTGGCGGATAACGGTTATCGACTTGTTGTAAATAATGGTCGAAATGGAGGGCAAACGGTATTTCATCTCCATGTCCATTTACTGGCCGGACGACCCATGAAGTGGCCACCCGGTTAGCGTGTTGCTGTTATTTCAATTCAAAGCCAAAAAATCAAACTCTGCCCACAAAAACATTTACCATTAGCGACGAAGTAGACCTATCACTTCTCCATTGCTAATGGCCTTACTTTATAAATAAGCCCTGTTGCAACATTTCAAGACTAAAAAGGATTTACGAAGCATGCCTATTAAAGATCAACTCGATGCCGATCTTAAAAATGCAATGAAAAGCGGCGATAAGGCGCTAGTTTCCACCCTGCGCTCGTTGAAATCGGCCTTAAAATATGCAGAAATCGATGTCGGTGGCTCTCTCAGTGAGGATGACGCCATTGCCGTCTTCGGCAAACAGGCCAAGCAACGCCGCGACTCAATTGCCGAGTTTCAAAAAGCCGGTCGAACCGATTTGGTTGAGCAAGAGCAAACCGAATTAAGCGTCATCGAAACCTATCTACCGGCCCAACTGTCGGAAGATGAGATACGGGCCAGAGTGCAAGCGGTTATCGCCGAACAGGGCGTTACCGACGTCAAGGGCATGGGCCTGGTGATGAAACATGTCATGGCCGATCTCAAAGGCCAGGCTGACGGCAAGGTCGTCAATAAAATTGTGCGGGAACTTTTAGCCTAACCGTTTGTAATTACAGCGTAAATTAAGTTTTTTGAGGTTTGTGAGCGTCATTCCCGCATGCTTTTAGCGGGAATCCAAACCTGGGTGCCCGATAACTACATTCGGGCACGACGGAGTGACTTGCTAAAAACCTTTCATTACTTAATTTACGGTGTAGTAATCGGTATCGGATAAATCCCCGTCACAGCGTTTGCCGGTGAGCAAACGCCATCTACCGTTAATCGGCGTCTGTCGCAACAAACCGTGATCTTGGTTTGACCGGCGCTAGAGAACAAAGGATCAGGACACTTATGGCTAATCCTACCCAATCCGAATCCAGTTATCGAATATCTAATCGCAAAATTTTGCGGGCTATACTCATTGCCTTAGCCTTTGCCGGCACCGGTACCTTTATTATTGTTTATCAATTCTTTTCGCAAGAAGTGGTCGAACTGAGCATCGGCAGCGTTGCCCCGCAAGATATTGTCGCCCCCAAACAGTTCAGCTATACCAGCGATATTGAAACCAAGGCCGCCCAAGACAGAGCGCAAAATGCGATCTTAACCCGCTACAGCGCCCCTGATCCCAAAATTGCCCGCCAACAGGTAGCCCGCCTGCGGCGCATATTTGAATATCTCGATACGGTTCGCGCCGATCCCTACGGTTCTGTGGTTGACAAATTCAAGTGGATTGCCGCCATTCCCGACCTCACTTTGTCTGATACCACCATCGACCAAATCTTGATCATGGATGAAGAATCGTGGACAGAAACCCGGCAAGAGGCCGAAAGTATTTTAAGTCAGGCCATGGGCGATGAGATAAAAGAGAGCCAAATTCTCACCACCCGCCGCCTGCTGCCGGCCAAAGTCGGGCTGGATACCCCAGAGCAACAATCAACGGTTATTGTCGATATTGCCGAAGATTTGCTCAAAGCCAACACCTTCCCCGATGACGTTCGCACTGAAGCCGAACGCCAAGCCGCCATCGAAGCGGTTGAGCCGGTTCAAATTACCGTTGAAGAAAACGAACTGATTATTCGCGCCGGCGACATCGTCGATGCCAGGACGCAGGAAAAGCTCAATGCTTTCCAGGCCATTCAGCCGGGCTTCAGTTGGAAAAAAGATGTCATTGCCCCCTCTGTTTTGATGCTGTTGATTACCGTCATCATCAGCTTTTACCTCATCCAGTATGCGCCTAAAATTTTGGCCGACAGCCGTCGCCTCGTTTTGCTGGTCTTATTTATTCTCACCTTCATCGCGCTGGCCAAAGTGATGATCTCCAGCGGCGGTTTCGTG
>JAGRBY010000893.1 GCA_020433835.1 Anaerolineae bacterium
CGCTTTTTTCGGATGCGTAAAATTGCTCGTCATCCAGGCCGGTGGCCGCCAGGTAAAATTCTCGCCGTTCCCCTAGAGACAATTCCAATGTATCGGCCAGGTTTAAGAGTGTCTGGTCGTCTAAAATAGCCCGTTCACCCCGTTCAATTTTGCCGATGATAATTTCGTTCAGCGGGCTGTGCGGGTCGATCTGCTGGGCGCGCTCGGCCAGTTTGGCCTGGGTTAGCCGGTTGCCGTCTTGATCGAAAAGTTCTTTGCGTAAGGCCGCGATAAGTTTGCCAAAGGCCTTGCGATTCATACACGTCTCCCGTAGATCTACTAAAATCGGTAAGTTGACCGGCCAATAGGGGGAGTTAGGGAGATGAGAATCAGATCGAAAAGATTTACAGTAGAGTTACAAACAAATTTAGGAGTTACGCACTTCAAAAGGTGGCAGTCACCTTGTTCGCTACACCCAACTGCTTAAGTCATAATCTTATCAAATGGTGAAGGATGACTTTGTGAACGCTTTATTTGAGTTAGGTATCATGCTGATACAGTTCCTCCAAACGATGAGTCCGGCGCTTGATGGGCCGATGAAAGTCATCTCGTTTATGGGAACGACGGAGTTTTACCTCATCCTCATCCCGTTGATCTATTGGACGGTGAGTAAACGGTTGGGTATCCGCATTTTGCTTATTCTGGTCAGTACGGACTTTATGGGTATCTTTTTTAAGCAGCTTCTGCACCAACCGCGCCCTTACTGGGTCAGCGACCAGGTGCAATTGCTATCAACCGACAAAACGTATGGCATTCCCTCGACCCATGCCAGCGACTCGCTGGCGGTGTGGGGCTATCTGGCCTATCAGATGCGACGGGGCGGGTTTTGGATCGCGATTACGGTTCTTGTTTTTTTGATCGGTCTGTCGCGGCTATACCTGGGCGTGCATTTTCCGCACGATGTCCTTTTTGGCTGGATTGTTGGCGCAGTGGTGCTGCTGTTGTTCATCACCGCCGAACAACGGCTGACGCCCTGGCTACAGACTCAAAGTGCCGGAACCGTGATTGGATTGGGATTTGGCGTTTCGATGGTTATTGTGCTGTTGGGGCTGTTAAGTGGCGCGATCATTTCCGGTTCGCCCGATCCGGCAGATTGGGCTAGTTTTGCGGTGCACTCGCGCTCACCGGCGGGCTTTTTCACTCTTGGTGGGGGTCTCTTTGGGTCTGTGACCGGATTTGTGTTGATGCAGCAATACGCTCGCTTCCGAACGGATGGAACCTGGATGCAGCGGGCCGGGCGTTTCTTACTCGGTATAATTGGCGTGTTCCTTTGCTGGCAGGGGCTGAGTATTTTGTTCGATTTCATTGCCGTCGACGAGACGGCCTTGGGGTATATCTTGCGCTACATCCGTTATGCCGTGACGACCTTTTGGGCGATATTCGGTGCGCCCTGGGTGTTTTTGCGGGTGAAGTTGGCGGAGGAGGAGGTTGGGGATTAGAGACTGGAGATTTGGAGATTGGAGCGATACCATCTTCCTTATGAGTTACGCCGTTCATGTCATTTCGAAGCTGAAGGCGAGAAATCCCTCAGAACGTTGTCTGAAACCGAACGTTACAGGCGATTTCTCGATCTTATTCCCATCTTCTTATTGCTAAATCTCCCTAATGGGTTTGGCAGAGGATATGACACTTCATGTCCTCCGTTTTACGGCAACAGGTTCAATGCGTTACCGCCTCGGAGGGTTCGCCGGTAGACAGTGTTGTACTTTCTACGGTAGGAACCGTTACGACCATCATCAATACGGTGAGGAGGATAATAACCGCCCCGCCCAGATAGGGCGATGTGTGTCCCCAGGCATCGTAGATGTATCCTCCGAGCAGCGGCCCGATGATGCGGGCCAGGGATTGGATAGATTGATTGCCGCCCTGAACCATGCCTTGCGAGCGAGCACCCGCCCGCCGTGAAATCAATCCAGTCATGGAAGGGCCAAGTAAACCATCGCCCATAGCAAACAGGATTGTGCCTGCTACCAACGGCACCGGCGAAGCAAGGTAAACCGACGCCGCAATCAGGAAATAGCTGACCAGTTCACCCAGCAGCCCGCCCAGCACCACGCGCGTTTCGCCAAACCGCCGGATCAGGCGTTCCAGCAGCAGCCCTTGCACGATGATGTCGGTGATGCCCACCAGCCCGAAAATAAGCCCGATGGCGGCGGCATCCCAGCCCAGACTGTCTTTGGCAAACAGGCCGAGATTGGATTGTAAGGCAGCAAAGGGCAGGCTGTAGAGGAATACGGCCAGCAGAAGCCAGCGGAGGGGTTGGATCGAAAAAATGTTGGCAAGCAGCGCAAAGGGATTAAGCTCCGTCGCCTGAATCGATGCCGTGCGCCGGGCGTGGGCGAGGCTTTCCGGCATGGCGACCAGCCCGTACAGAACGTTGGCAAAGGTGATGGCCGCCGCCAGATAAAGCGGCACGGCAATGCCGAATTTCGCCGCCATGCCCCCCAGGAAAGGGCCTATAATAAAACCGATGCCGAAGACCGCGCCGACCCAGCCATAGAATTTGCTGCGGTCTTGAGGCGGTGTAATGTCGGCGATGTAAGCGTAGATAACGCTGATATCGCCGCCCGTTATGCCATCGACGATGCGCCCCAGAAATATGACCCACAGTGCGCCGCCGATACCCATAAGAAGATAGCCCACGGCCGATCCCAACAAGCAGATGAGCAAGATCGGGCGTCGACCAAAGCGATCGCTGAGGGCACCCAGACCCGGCGCAGCGATGAACTGACAAATGGCGTAAATCGAGACGAGCCAGCCCAGGGTCATCCCCACGGCGGACGCATCATCGACATACTGGGCGACCAGAAAGGGGGCGACCGGATTGATGATACCGATGCCCACCGAGCCGA
>JAGRBY010000894.1 GCA_020433835.1 Anaerolineae bacterium
TTCGGCGCGATTGGATGCAATCCAGGCCAGGCAGTTTTCATCGTGGCCCATCATCACATCGGCGACCATAATCGACTGCTTGATCTCGTGCTCGATGGGGTTGGTGATGGCCGAGGTCAGCCCGTTGGCGATCATCATCGCCAAAAAGTTGCCGTTGAGCGGCCCCCGGTTGGGTAGCCCGAACGATACGTTGCTGGCTCCGCAGCAGCTGTTAACGCCTAACTCTTCGCGCAGGCGGCGTAGGATGGCGAAAACCTGCTGGCCCGCGTAGCGCATGGCCCCAATCGGCATCACCAGCGGATCGATGATGACATCTTCTTTGGGAATGCCGTAATCCATAGCCCGCTCAACAATTTTCTTGGCGACAGCAAAGCGCACGTCCGGATCTTCGGAAATGCCGGTTTCATCATTAGAAATGCCAATGACCGCGGCCCCATATTTTTTAACCAACGGCAGCACAACCTCCAACCGTTCCTCCTCGCCGGTCACTGAGTTGAGCAGGGCTTTGCCTTCATACGCTTCCAGCCCACTCTCTAAAGCGGCTACAATAGATGAGTCAATCGATAGCGGCACATCGGTGATGCTTTGCACCAATTTAACCGTTTTAGCCAAAATAGCCGGCTCATCGGCCAGCGGAATTCCGGCGTTCACATCGAGCATGTGCGCCCCGGCTTCGACTTGAGCATTCGCATCTTTGATGACGCGATCAAAATTGCCTGCCGCCATCTCTGCGGCCAGCAACTTTCGCCCGGTCGGATTGATCCGCTCACCAATAATCGTAAATGGCCGATCTGGCCCGATGACTACTGTTTTCGTTTTTGAACTAATAACTGTTTCCAAAATAACCTCCGTAGTAAACTTTTATGATCGTAACGGATACTTATCTGTCTTCAAAAAGGGGTAGGGATTAGGGGAAAATTGATTGCTTGCTACTCCAGACTCCAGACTTCTTATTTCTTATGGGGTTAAAACCGAAATTATTTCGATTGTCATACTCCATTGACGCGATGGGTTCGCCGTGGTCGCGCATTACTGAGCGGCCCGCCGATACGCGGCCGGGGCAGCAAGCCCGCTTCGGAGATAATTTCAGCCACTAACTCTTCCTGGCGATAGGCCATGACGTGAACACCCGACACGCCTTCAATTTCGCGTACTTGCTGGATAATCTCGACGCAAATACGTTTGCCTTCTTCTATCTTTTTTTCTTTGGGGGTTTTGCGCAGCCGCTCGACGATGGCGTCAGGGATGTGAACGCCGGGAACTTTGGTGCGCATGAACTCGGCGGTTTTTTCGGAGCGGAGGGGGCCGACACCCACCAGGAAAAAGGCTTTTTCGTGCAGCCCTAAATCGCGCACTTTTTGCATAAATTGGCGGAATCGCGGCACATCGAAGCAGTATTGGCTCTGGATGAAGTCGGCTCCGGCCTCAATCTTCTTTGCCAGGCGATAAGGTCGCCAGTCGAAAGGGGGGACAAAGGGGTTTGAGGCTGCCCCCAAAAAGAGGCGCGGCGGTGTAGTGAGCTTGCGTCCGCTGAGAAACTGCCCCTCATCGCGCATAATCTTGATCGTGCGCAAAAGCTGGATCGAGTCGAAATCGAATACGCGCTTGGCCTGGGGCTGGTCGCCGGCGGTAACGTCATCGCCGGTGAGGCACAGCACGTTGGAAACGCCCATCGCCGCTGCGCCCAGAACATCGCCCTGAATCGCGATGCGATTGCGGTCGCGGCACGAGACCTGGAAGATTGGCGCGTAGCCGGCACGCGTTAGCAGGGCGCAGATAGCCACGCTCGACATATGGCAGTGCGCCCCAGAGCCATCGGTCGCGTTGATGCCGTCGCACACCTCAGACAACACCAGCGCGGCTTGATAGACCTCGTCGGGGTCAGCGCTGTCGGGTGGGTTTAGCTCTGCCGTTACGGCAAATCGACCCGAGCGTAAAACACGTTCTAAGCGGCCATCGGATTTATATTCACTGTTCATGGCTCCCCCAGGGGTTTGGTAAATAAGAAATGATTTATTTTTCAGCCAAAGGGATGATATCCATCTGCGGCCAGGCTTTGGGAACGGCTTTGTCTTGTCCGGTGAGCATGTTAATCCAGGCGGATGATCCTTCTAATTGGCGATTGACCGGCGGTTGGATGTTGAGCAGCTCGTCGCCGTAAACCGTCATATCGAGGGAGCGGTTGTAGGCTTGGACCCAAACACACGGCATCTCCGGTTTAACTTCGCAGTGTCCATTGGCCCGCACGCCGCCACACGGCCCGTTGCGCAGATTTTTAGGGCAAGACATCGAGCAGGTCATGCCGGTTGAGTGCAAAATACATTGGCCGCACATGCGGCAGTCGAATACAACCCGTTTGGCGAAATCTTCCGGCCCGCGCAGCCAGCCATCAACGCGATCGTAACCAATCCGGGCGATGAGCGGATCGAGTTTTTTGAATATGTGGTAGGTAAGTTGGTAGGTTCGCTCTAAGAAATGAGGATACTTTTGTAATCGCTGCCCAAACTTCATCGTCCGTTCCTTCGTTCGCTATAAAAATAGGAGCCAGAACACTTCTCATTTTCGTGCAAAGACCTGACAGGTTTTTGCCCTGAATTTTGTAACAAAGACAACTTTCGAGCGAAAAGTTGTCGTCAATAAAACTGAATTTACGAAAACCTGTCAGGTCTGATTATTACGTCTTGACGATACGCGTACGTGCACGCCGACGGCGACGACCGTTACTCTCAGAGCTATCGTCGTCGGGTTGCGCTGTGGGTAGGATGCCTGCCAGGTGTGGGAAGGCGTCGCTGTGATTAGGAATATGGATGGCGTTGACGAACTCGGTTTGAAAGTCGGGATCGACCGCTGTTTCGATGTAGTGAGTCAATGTGGCTATGCGTTGGGCCTC
>JAGRBY010000895.1 GCA_020433835.1 Anaerolineae bacterium
CCACGCCCGGCGGCGCACGCTTCATCGGCCATACCGCCATGACCGACATCGAAGTGACCAACGGGCGCGTCACCGCTGTCCTAACCGATAACCCCGCGATGCCCCGCATCGAATGTGAACAGGTGCTGCTGTGCGCCAACATCTGGGCACCGGCCCTCAGTGAAAAGCTCGGTGTGGCTCTGCCGCTGATGGCATTTGAACACCAGTATGTCAAAACCAAACCATTGCCCCAACTGGCCCAATTTGACCGCAGCGACAAAGATCAGGAGGTCGTCTACCCGACCACTCGCGAATTGGACTCGGCCATGTATTATCGCCAGCATTGGGACGGCTACGGCATCGGCAGCTACTGGCATCAAACCCACATGGTTCGACCCCGCGAGCTGCAAAAAACCGCTATTAACCCCTTCACGCCGGAAGATTTCTTCGGCAAGCCCTGGGAGCAGGCCCAAAAGTTACTGCCGGTCTTAAGCAACGCTGAAATCGAGTCGGGTATCAACGGCATGTTTGCCTTTTCCATCGACGGCATGCCGATTATCGGCGAGTCGCACATAAAGGGCTTTTGGACAGCCGTCGCTTCGTGGATTACCCACGCCGGTGGCGTCGCCAAATCGGTAGCCGAATGGATGGACACCGGCGAACCGGAATGGGATATGCGTCAGGCCCACATCCACCGCTTCCACGGTTTCCAAACCACCGATGCCTATACCAGCGTCATCACCAAGAAAAATTATCGGGAAGTGTACGATATCGTGCATCCCCGTCAATCGGTGTCGGAGCCTCGCAACGTGCGCCTCAGCCCTTTTGCTCCTCGCTTGGAAGCCCTCAACGCAGAATACACAGCCTTTGCCGGAGTCGAACTGCCCAACTGGTTCGAGGAAAACAGCCGTCTGCTCGAAAAATATGACGACCAGATTCCGGCCCGTACCGGCTGGGCCGCCCAGCATTGGTCGCGTATTCAGGGCGCCGAGCATCTGGCAACCCGCGAGAACGTGGCCCTGTTCGATCTGACCGGCCTGTCGATTATCGAAGTTAAGGGCAGCGGAGCCGCCGCCTTCGTTAACTATTTGTGCAGCAACCAGATGGATGTGGCCGTAGGCCGGGTTGTGTACACGACCTGGTTAACCCCCAAAGGCGGCGTCAAACGTGATTTAACCGTGGCCCGGGTTGCATCAGACAGCTTTTGGCTGTTTATTGGCGAAGGCACGCTGCCCCAAGATTTAGCCTGGGTTCAACAGCACGCGCCGCAGGATGGCTCAGTGACCATTGCCGACATCTCAAACAGCTACACCGCTCTGGGCTTATGGGGGCCGAACGCCCGCAAGGTGCTAGAGAAAGCAACCAGCGCCGATGTCAGCAACGAAGCCTTCCCTTACTTCACCGCCCAATGGATCACCATCGGTCTGACACCGGTGCTGGCCCTGCGTATCTCGTACGCCGGTGAGTTGGGCTGGGAACTCCATTTCCCCATCGACATGGCCTTGCAAACCTGGGACGCCTTGTGGCAAGCAGGTCGCGAGTTCGATATGGTCGCCACCGGTATGGGCGCGTTCGACTCGCTGCGGCTGGAGAAAGGCTATCGGCTGTGGGGTGGCGATGTCTATACTGAGTACAATCCGTATGAGTCCGGCCTGGGCTGGACGGTCAAGCTAAAAAAGGGCGATTTTATTGGTCGCGACGCCTGCCTGAAGCTCAAAGACAAACCGCTCAAAAAGAAGCTGTGCTGCTTTACCTTTAACAACGGCGGCATGGCGATGGGCTACGAAGCCATTTTTGCCGATGGCCAATGCATCGGTCAGGTGACCAGCGCCAACTATGGCTACGCTGTCAACAAATTCATCATGTATGGCTACCTGCCCAGCGAACAGGCCCAAGAAGGCACCCAACTTGAAATTGAATATTTTGGCGAGCGCTACCCGGTCACCGTAGTCGCCGAGCCGCTGTATGACCCAAAGATGGAAAAACTTAAATCATAATCAATACGGCAATAAAAATCAGGAATTAGGCGTCAGGAATTAGCCTTTCCCCAACTCGCAACTCCTAATTCCTAATTCCTAATTCCTATTTTCAAAGGAGATCGTATGTCCCCAACCCCGTCCCGTCGGCGCGAGAAACGCGAACGCCGTTCCGCGCCGGCCTCACCGCTGGCCGCTATCCCCTGGCTAACTGTCAAGAATAGTATGCCACCCTTAGCCCGTCTGGATGAAGAAGGGCTACAAAAAATCCACGAAGCGTCGATGACCATTTTAGAGGAAATCGGCATGGCCTTTATGGATGACGAAGCGTTGGATATGTGGGCGCAGGCCGGCGCCAAGGTCGATCGCAGTCGCCAGGTGGTCTGGGCCGACCGCCACATGGTGCTGGACTTGGTTGCTCAGGCACCCTCTGAATTCACCTGGCGCGCCCGCAATCCGGAGCGAACAATTTTCATCGGCCAGAACCACATCAACTTTGCGCCCAACGGCGGCGTGGTTTTTGTCCACGATCTCGATTATGGCCGTCGCCCCGGTTTGATGAAAGATTACATCAACTTCTTGAAACTGGTGCAGATGTGCAACGCCATCCACGTAACCGGCGATCAACTGATTGTGCCGCACGATGTCGAAGTCTCGTTCCGTCACTTGAAACGTTCGCAGGCATCGCTAAAACTGTGCGACAAAGCCTATATGGAAGCGCCGCACGGACGCATTATTTCAGCCGACGCCGTCGAAATGGCCAAGATTGTTTTTGGCGACGATATCACCGAATCGAACGAGCCGGTGCTGGGTGGCATCATCAACGCCAGCAGCCCGCTGCGCTACGATGATCGTATGATCGGCGGGATTTTAACCTATGCCCGGGCCAATCAGGTGCTGATCATCACCCCCTTTATTTTAGCCGGCGCTATG
>JAGRBY010000896.1 GCA_020433835.1 Anaerolineae bacterium
GGGCGGAAGTCACCTCCTTGAAATCCATCAAGAGCCTTTATTTTTTGGAGTGAACTCCTTTTGTTGTCGTGAAATTTTTCACATAAAACTGACAAAAAGAAGATTTGACAAATTGTGTAATTTTTCACAAACAGATTACCAAGCAAAGATTAAAATAACATTAAACTACATCATGTTCATTTAGTCGCGATTTGACGCTGGAGAGCGGGATAATCGATCTTGGCGTTATGGCGCTTATCGAGCGGTAGATTTTTTACTATACGAATATCTTCGATGGCTGCCCACTGCAAATTCTGTTTTAATTCAGCCAATCGCGCTGCATTGACCGGTTGAGTACACTCGATCAGGAGTATGCGCCGTTTTTGGTGAGCCACAACCGCGCCACGCTGAATATCCGGCTCACTGGAAACAGCGCATTCAACAGTAAAAGGATACAGTTGTCCGTACTCGTCATCAATTCGAGCAGCGCAGCGGCCCAGCAACCACAAACGCCCGTGGGCGTCCAGGTATCCGGCATCGCCCGTGCGGTGCCAGATGGTATTATCAACGTGAAACTTGGTTTCGGTGTCACCTTGGCCGTGGAGGTAACTGGTTAAGACGTGGTCGCCGCTAACGACAATCTCGCCAAACTCGCCCGTTGCACACCACTCAGCAGCAAACTCGGCGCGGGTATAAGGGCCAATCGGCTTGCCCCAACGATCCGGTAGAATTCTCAGTTGGATGGCTTCGACCGGCAACCCGGCTAACAAACCACAGCCGGTCTGCATCGCGTGTCTGTCGTCAGGCGAAAGTGCAGCGACCCTAATTTTAGCCATCGGCTCGGCCTCTGTTGACCCATAGACAGCTACCACATCAGCGTTGGGAGCAAGCTGTCGAAGCCGGTCGAGCAGGTTCGGAAAAACGGGCGCGCCACCGGTAAAAATCTTTTTCAAGCCGGGCAGATGTATCTGCTGCGAGGAACCATAGTCCGCCAATCGGCCCAGGAGAGCGGGAGAAGCAACCGTACTATCGACCTGCTCCGCCTGCATTTGGGCGATAACCGGCGCGGGATCGATGCGACCGGGGTACCGCAGGTCGGCCTTGGGGATGAGACTGGTCACGCCGGAGGCCATATTCGCCAGCGCGACGATGGGCATCGTGCTCAAATCGATCTGCCCGGCGGTGAGTTGCAGACTGTCGGCCAGGACTCGATGCTGGGCAAGCAGAAATCCGTGCGTGCGTAGAGCTGCTTTCGGTTGGCCGGTGCTGCCGCTGGTAAATGTGAGCAAGGCCGGAGTGTCATCAGCAGCGGCAAACACATCGGAATGTGACGGCAATGGCGCAGCCTGTTGCCAAGATGTTGCACCGGGGACAGGCAAGCCAACCACAAATTTTCGAGAGATACGACGCAGCGCCGGTGAAACCAATCGCAACAAATGGGCTTTGCTACCGGCGATAAACGCTTGAGGCGGATGCAGAGCACAGCACGCCTCGATATGCGCTCTGCCCTGGCCGGGGTCTAAAAACATCGCGACTAAGCCCAGCCGAAAAATAGCGCCCAAGGCAACGTATAGTTCAGCAGACATCGGCAGAAGAACCAGAACCGAATCGCCGGGCCGGAGACCAGAGTAATGGAGTAACGCGGCTATTTGGGCAGATTGCTGTTCCAGTTCAGCAAAAGTGGTTATGCGACGTCGACGACGATAAACGTCGATGATAGCAGGTTGGGTAGGGTGGCTTTGTGCTTGAGATTGGAGAATATGAATCAGGTTCATGGAGTTCTACAAATGCTTGCCGAACAGGGCGTAGCGCCGGATAACGCGGGAACGATAGCGACGGCTAATCGTGCGCGAATCGTTCGACTCGTGCATAAGCGCGTGGATGGCGCGACTGTAGCCCAAACTATGCGCGATTTCCTGGCAACGCGCTACCAGCAGACTACCAAGGCCACCTATCTGGTGAGTGGGGCAAACAGCTACGGTTTTGACGATGACGGTATCAACCGGTTGGCCGCGTTGGGCCTGGGCCAGATCGGGCAAAGCAAAGATGAAGCCGACAGGTTGACCGGCTTGTTCAGCGATCAAGATCAACTCTGGCTGGAGATGGGAGCGGAGAGGACGATACATCGCCACAAACTCAGATTCTTCAATGGGTACGTAGAGGAAGTTACGGGCAAAGGCCACCGTCGAGACACGGTAGATGCGATGTAAGTCGGCGTCGAGGTCATCGAGATTGAGAGAGCGAATGGTGACGCCTTGGTTGGCGGCACGATGCGCAACACGCTCAAGCCGGGTGCTGAGGCCGGTCAGGTTATCAGTGATGGTCGAAACGTAGTTCGACAGGACAGTAAAATCGCCGGCTAAAAAGTGATCGGGCCAGTCGGCGGGATTGTTCGGCTCTAGAAAGAAGGGTGGGATATCGTCACGCTCGACGACCAGCCGGTAACGCCGCCAGGTATTGCCGTCTATGGGGCCGATGGCTATTGTACAATTGTAGGCCGCGAGTTGGGCGCAGCTTAGCTGTAGCAGTTGGGTAGCGGCATCGTCATCAACCGCCGCGTAGTGACCGATCAAACCGGGTCGATGGCCGGGATAGGCGGGAGTCTGTCGCCACCACAGCGAACAGCGGGCTACGACAGTTTGTCGCGAGTCGAGCAGCAGCCAGTGGGCATCGGCCTGGTGAGCAGCTGCGGCTTTGGGATCAAGCGGGGGTAACTGAGGCGACGTACAGAAAGCCTGCCACTGATCATCAGTCTGTACGTGCAGCGGTTGAAAGCGGGTCATGCGGCATCCCCAACAACATTACTCATCGATGTGCCTCCACGGTAAAGGTGATGTTAATTAAAACTTGGATGGTAAGAAAAGCGAGAGGAACCGTAATGACAAGTTGCCCCAGCAACACG
>JAGRBY010000897.1 GCA_020433835.1 Anaerolineae bacterium
CCCGCCGCCACGCCGGTAATCAAGGCTGCACCGAAAGCAGCATCTTGCTCAACCGGCAGCAAAAGTTCCTCGCCCAACACATCACACACAATTTGTGACCATAGTTGGCTCTTCGAGCCGCCGCCGATGAGGCGATACTCGCGGTAGGTCAAGCTAATCTCAGCTAGCCCCTCGATAGCATCGCGCAGCGCAAAGGCGACACCTTCAAGCGCGGCCCGGGTAAAATGGGCCTGCGTGTGGCGCATTGTGGCCCCGACGAAGTTGGCTCGCAGCTGATCATCCCAGTGGGGCGCCCACTCGCCGAGAAGGTGCGGATGAAAGAGTAATCCCTCGCTGCCGGGCGAAATTTGAGCCGCCGCTGCATCCATTTCGGCAAAGGAGGGCTGTCGCCACAAGTTATCGCGCAGCCAGCGCGGCACCGTTGCTGCCGATTTTGTGCCGCTGCCGGGATACCACAAATCGCCAACGACGTGCCGATAATTGAGAATACGCGGATCGTCGATAGGCGTGGGGTTGACCACTGCCAGACGTCCGACGCTGGCCAATTTGACCATGCCCTGCCCCGGCTCCAGCAAACCGGAGCCAAAGACTTCGGCCACAGTATCGGTCGTTCCGGCGATAACGGGCGTTCCCGGCGCGAGGCCCGTATCCGCCGCGCCTTGCCGGCTGACCGTCGAGACCACCTCGGTTGGCTGCGTAATTCGAGGTAGAGCACTGTCCGGCAACCCCAGATCGCTGTAGAAATCGGGCAGCCAGGCCTCAGCGACCGGATCGAACAGCAGCGTGCCGGCGGCATCGATCGAATCGGTTACATAGCCCGGTGCCAGCCGATGCCTGACGTAATCTTTTTGAAAAAGAATACGCTCAACTTTTTGCCAGACTTCCGGCTCATTCTCCTTGACCCATAACAACTGTGGCCATGTCCACATCGGTGCCACTGAGTTTCGCGCTTGCTGCTGCACCTGATCACCCCAACGCGCCAAAAGCTGCCGGCATTGCTCACTACTGCGCTGATCGAACGTGAGAATGCATGGTCGAAGCGGGCGATCTTGGCTATCAAGCAGCACCGTATTGTGAGTCACTGCCACCAAACCGACCAGTGCAATCTGATCGGCTGTTATCCCGGCCTCAACGATAACGCGGCGCGTGGTTTGGGCAAAAGCGGTATACCAATCCTCGGGGTTTTGCTCTACCCAACCGGGATGAGGATAGGCCGTTGGATATTCGGCTCCCGCACTCGCCACAACCTGCCCTGTGCTATCGAGAATAACCGTTTTACAACTACCAGAGCCAAGATCACTGGCCAGAACATAAGATTTGGTCATAAAAATCTCCTTAGGTGAAACGGATAAAACATGTTTTAGTGTCGCTTTTGCAAGCTTTACAATTTTGGGTAAACTGAATAGTGATCAGCATTTCATCTCTAAATTTACCGCTTCTTTGTTGTTTCTACGAATTCGTCATTATTAGCCACCTACAAACCAGGTAAATAATCCATCACTTTATTCAAGCAAAAGAAATTCTATGGCAGAGTTAACCTTAACATCGACGTAATCGATTAATAACAGCGATATTATTATTACTGTTATTATAATACATCCTGTATACAGCAAACACACAAGCAATATTTCAAAATTATACTCCGATTTTGACGAACCAAAATTTTCGTGCTACCATCTCAGCCACCTTAGACACAAATATGATACCGTAACAGCTTCTGTGGGTTGGTAACGTAAGTCGCAATCCGTTATTTATCGCCATTACTGAGGAAGTAAAGAATGATGAGTAAGGGTATGAGAATAAATTGACTATCTCCTGCCCCTATTGCCTTGTCTTCGATCTAATGCAAAAGACTGATTCAAAGAGTCGAGACGGGAATTGCCTATGAGGGAGGTGCTACCGAACTAAAGATTAACTATTCTGGTTTTCCTGATGGGTTATGTTTTACTTAGAAGACAATGATGTGGCTTTTCAAAGATGAATGAGTTTGCTTTCAAGGAGGAAAATATGAATAAACATTTCTTTTGGCTGATTGTTTCACTTGTGGTGTCAGCAATGATACTTGCCGCCTGTGGTGGATCGGCACCCGCACCGGCTGAAGAAGCGCCGGCTAAGGAAGAAGCAGCCGAACCGGCCGCCGAAGAACAACCGGCTGAAGAAGCGGCAGCAGAAACTGAAACCAAGGCGGAGCCTGAAGCTGAAGCCGAGGCTCCTGCCGAAGAAATTGATACATCCGGAGTAACTGAACTCAATATTCTATGGGCGCAGTGGGACCCCGCCGACTATTTGCAGGAAATCGGCAACATGTACGAAGAAGAAACCGGTATCAAAGTCAACGTCATCCAGGAACCGTGGGGATCGTTTGGCGATTTATTCTTCACCGAAATGTCGGCCCAAGGCACCTCGTATGATATGGTCATCGGCGATAGCCAGTGGCTCGGTCAAGGGGCCACCCAAGGTCACTATCTGAATATGACCGATTTTCTGGTAGGTGAAGGTATCGCCGACACCGTAACCCCGGCTACCCTGACCTATTACGGTGAGTACCCAACCAACTCCGGCCAATATTGGGCCTACCCCACCGAAGGCGATGCCAACGGCTGGGCGTACCGCAAAGACCTCTTTGAAGACCCCGACGAAATGGCTGCTTTCGAAGCGGAGTACGGCTATCCCCTCGCTCCCCCCGAAACCTACGAACAACTGATGGACATTGCCAACTTCTTCACCCGCCCCGATGACGGGTTGTATGGCGTCGGCATCTACACCCAGGCTGATTACGATGCGCTGACGATGGGTGTTCAGAATGTGCTCTTTAGCTGGGGTGCCAACTGGCAAGATGCCAACAACAATGTTGAAGGCGTCATCAACTCCCCTGAAG
>JAGRBY010000898.1 GCA_020433835.1 Anaerolineae bacterium
ATATTGAGCGGCAATCGCCCCACCGATTGGAGATAGGCCTCGACCGCCGCCACGTGAATATAAAGCTGCCCTTTATCATCAGACGTCCCCCGGCCATAAAGCGATTCGCCGATAACCGTCGGTTCAAAGGGTGGCGTCGCCCATTCATCCAACGGGTCGACCGGCTGGACATCGTAATGGCCGTAAATCAACAGCGTTGGCACATCCGGGCCGGCTTCGAGCCAGTCGGCATAGACAATGGGATGACCGGGCGTCGTCATAATCTTTACATTGTGCAGCCCGATGCTGTTCAGTTTATCAACAAGCCATAAGGCGGCCAGTTGCATATCTTTACCGTGTTCCGGTAACATGCTGATACTGGGGATGCTGAGAAACGCCTTCAGGGCATCGAGCGTCTCGCTCTGGTGGATTTGGGCATAGTTTAGGGCCTGGTCTCGCATAGGGTTGTTCCTTCCATATATCATCGTAAGCAGTTTGAAGGAACTATTCTAAACCCGAAGCGGCTTACCACGAAATTGGCGAGGTGGATATAGGAGATAATAAAAGAGGGGAACAGAAGCAAACTCCATACTGACTCTCAGCAGTACGGAGTTTGCTTCAAAAAAACCTAGCCCATCACCGAGATATCAACCGAGGGCCGCAGTTCGGCGCAAACGGATAATACCTGGTGGATATCGCTGGTCATAAAATTATCGAATTGCTCTTCATCAACCTGAACACCTTGATCCAGAGCCGGGAAGGTTTGTTGAGCCAGAATATAATCGAAACGGGGTGCCCATTTTCGAGAACCGAGCCGGGCCGTGGTCGAGCAGTTGTCGACCATGTAAGCCACGCCTTTATAATCCATATAGGGGTTGAGCGAGTCAACCGCTTCGATAATGCTCTCGTTGGCGATTTCGGAGTAGGGATGGCCTTTCTCCCGCAGCAGGTCGATTTGGGCCATCATCGTGGCGATGTAAACACCGGCGGTCACCGGGTGAATGGGAATGTTATCTGGGTCGCGCTTGGCCCGGACTTCCTCGCCAACCTGCCACATTTCGGTGCCGTCGATTTTGCCCATCGGGTAGCGGGCAAAGCGCTCGCTGGCGTCGATGACGCTGCGCAGTTCGTTACCGGAAGCGACTTCATAATAGATTTCCATCAAAATCTCAAAGGCCGGATGATAAGCGGCCGAATAAGCCAGCCGGAACGTTTCTTTATCGGCATCACTGAGCGAATCATAAACCGCCTGCATGCCCTTTTTGGAAATCATTTGGCTGATTGGGCCAGTAATCGATTCAACGGAGTTGATGAACGCATCTTCTTTTGAATAGCCGTGTTGCAGGAACCAGTTGTACAGGCTTTCGACGATGCCGTGGACCGCACCCAACAAAATACCACGCTCTCCAAAAATGTCCGATTTATATTCAGACTCGAGCGTGGTCATAAAGCTAAACGGTGAACCGAGCGCCACCGACCAGCCTAAAGCGTAGTCGGTTGCTTTGCCGTTGACATCTTGATAGATAGCAAAGCTGGCATTGATACCGGCCCCGTTAACTTCTTTACCCTGTTCATAGAGCCGCCGCACCGAAGGCCCCATTCCTTTAGGGCAAACGCCGATGACGTTAATATCCTCCGGTACGGACACGCCGATGCTCTTCAAGTAGCCAATCAAAAAGCCGTGTGACAGGCCCAGCGTGGCTCCCGATTTCAGCGCATCGAAAACCTTCTCGTAGTTTTGCGCTTGGGCTGCGTCGGAAATGAGCAGCAAGACCATATCCGATTTGGCGATGACATCATACATTTCGCCCAACGTGCCGTTTTCTTCGGTAAAGCCAACCGCTTCGGCCATGGGAATGGACGATGAGTTTTCGCGCAGGCCAACCTTCACCGTAATATCGGTACCTGCCAGCGAGTCGCGTAAATTCTGGGCTTGGGCCGGCCCTTGCGATGACCAGCCGATCACCCCAATTTGCTTAATTCCTTCAAAGGCTTTGGGCAGCAGGGGGAACAGATGGCGCCCGCCTCTTACAATATATTCCTCGGTATCGGCGAGAACAATTTTCTCTTTCTCGAATACGTCGGTTTGAAAATCTAAGGTCATACAATTTGTCTCCTAAATGGGTTTTTGTTCTGTAAGATTTCGTAAGGTTGGGATTATAAAACGACAAATCGGAATGCGTCAATTGTCGTTCTATCGCGTAACCCCAACCCCCGAAATCGAAAAAGACAAGATAAGGAGATTGGAGACTGGTAATTAGAGATTAGACAATCTCCAATCTCTAATCTCTAGTCTCTAATCTCCAAAACTGAAAAGTTAATCCTGGACAGTTTCTTAGTGTTTGCCGTTGCTGGCCGATCGGGTGGTGCCATTTGTGCGAGGCATCACCTCACCGCGAGTCATGGCGATTTTACCGGTGCGCATAATTTCTAAAATCGTAAAGGGCGTTAAAACATTGATAGCCGATTCGATTTTTTCAGGCTCGCCGGTTACTTCAACAATCAGTGTTTTGGTACCAACATCAATAATGCGACCGCGATACATTTCAACCACATCCATCACCTGGCCCCGAGTAACGGCATCGGCTTCTACCTTTATAAGGGCCGTTTCCCGCAAAACGCAGGGCTGATCGGTGACGTCCTGCACGTCGATAACGTTGATCATTTTGAACAGGTTGGCTTTGATGATGTTGCGGCGCAGCAGTTCTTCCTCGTCCGTGACAATGGTCATGCGGCTTACGCCGGGAACCTCGCTGTGACCTACAGCTAAACTTTCGATGTTGAAATTACGACGCCGGAACAGACTGGCTACCCGGTTTAAGACCCCGGGCCTATCTTCTACCAGAGCGATTAACGTTTGTTTCATGATAACTTAAACCTTTCTACATTTCCATT
>JAGRBY010000899.1 GCA_020433835.1 Anaerolineae bacterium
CTTTTTTCTTTCTTTTTTTAATACTGATATGGCGTAGAGACCTGTTTTCCCACCAAGCCCACCAGCATTGCCAGCAAGAGTCGAAGCAATCCCATCAGCCGCATATACTCGCTGGCCTTGACTAAAATTTCTGCTATGTTGTTTTTTGTCTTTGATCCACATATCTCTTTTCCCTGTAATGCCTCCTATGTAGTGGAGGTAAGTTTCTCCTGAATTTCGCAAGGACCCATAACGGGCATCAATCGTGCTCGAAACCCTCGTCCCGATTCTTTGTTTTGTTGGCTTCTTCTTATTAAGAACTGCGTAGCTTTCTCCGATAGGAAATACTTTGGGTCTACTGTTTCCTCTAAGATGTCCAACAATGAACACTCTCTCCCTGTTTTGGGGAACTCCGAAATTTTTGCTGTTAAGAACTTGCCATTGATACTCGTACCCCAGGTCGGAGAGAACCCCAAGTATTGTCTGGAAAGTTTTTCCTTGGTCATGACTAAGTAGCCCTTTAACATTTTCAAGGAGAAAATATCGGGGTCTTTTGTCTCGGATAATCCGAGCGATTTCAAAAAAGAGAGTCCCCCTGGTGTCTTCAAACCCCAATCTTTTTCCGGCGATGCTAAACGATTGACAAGGGAAACCAGCACAGAGAAGGTCGTGGTCTGGTATTTCTGCTGTGTCGACAGACCTGATGTCTCTTGAATCACACTCCTGATAGTGTTTTTTGTAGACTTGGTTTGCATATTTGTCCCATTCATTTGAGTATTTGCATTTAAACTTTGGGCTGGCTTTTTCAAGTCCATATCTAAATCCTCCTATGCCAGCAAATAAATCTATAAATTTCATAATTCATGTTGTGCGTTTGCTAAGGCTTTTTGATTTGCCTTAATCAATATTTCTATTACTTCTTTTGTAATTCCTGTTGATGTTTCTGAATGACTTTTAAGAGCCAAGGTATTTACCTCAAGCTCTCTAATTGATTTATCCGAGGGGGTTAGCGTTGCCAGTTCCTCAATTGATAAAACCAGCTCTCGTTCCTGAAGATCAGCCTTGGTGCTATCGACAGTTTCAACCCAATGTTCTGTATTGCAGCCTGAACTTGATGGGCAATAAACTCTTGCCAGATCAGCAACATCACCGCTTTGTTGATACTTTTTGTAGTAACTCAGTGTAGTAATTCCGCTTGCAACATCTTGACAAGAATCATTTAAGCTGATGTATTCCATTCGACAGCTGCCCCAGCCAAAGGGATTTCCTCCACAAGCTTTTTTCCCGAAGGTGCTTTCTATCCGGCTAATGCCTACAAGAACGTATGGGTCGGCATGATTATCATCCGCACAACTTACTAAAGTTTCGCTACTCAGTGGACTGTCGACCTCGGTCAACAATTCTTTAACGGCCTTTAGGCGAAAGTCTTTTACATACGAACTAGTATCCGGAGTTAGTGTTGGAAGTGGTGTAGATTCAGGAATAGGAGAAATGAGTTCCTGTTCTTTATGTCCAAAATGGATTCCCATGGCCATGCTCCCTAAGAACATTGCAATGACCATTAGTGGTATTAATATTATTTTTCTCATATAGCTTCATTGGCACACCGCCAGTAGAACAATTTCTCAATATCACGAACTCCTACCGCATCCTTGCAGTAGGACAGTGCTACAGCCAGACGACCTTGTTGATTTTTTGTAAATGCTCGCTTAATGTGTTTGGCGAATTCTTGACTTGGACTACCGTTTAACCCGAGCTGACTCCAAAGCCTAATAGCTTCTACTTGCCATTCATGCTTAATCTGACTATTAATTTGATCTGGAAGTTGGTATTGATTAAGCACATCCCCAATAGCCGCCACACCGTTTCCATTTATTAAATTTTTTTGACGAACACTATCGTTGTTTATTTCTTTGTCTATATCTTTGTTTGCTCTCATTTTGATACTTAGATTTGTCTCACTTTGAGATTCTTGGGATCTCACTTTGAGACTGTTAGTCTCATATTGAGACTCAGTTTTAATCATTACTGAGTCGAACCAATTACTGGTTGCTTTGAGTAGAGCTGGCTGATCTGGATGCTTCTCAAGGAGATCTATGCTTAATCCCTTTTTGATAGCTCGAAATACAGTTGCTCGACCTAAATCAAGATAGCCAGCTAGCGTTTCCTTCCTGGCATAGCACCATCCCATTTGGGCATTCTTAGGATTGCTGGCAAGGTTATGGATTAGGTCGAACACGCAATACTCGTTGATTGTCAGACCAAGCCGCACTCTGGCCTCGTGATTTATAATCGTGTAGTTGATGCGGACTACTTTGTTCATCTTGGTATTTGGTTAGACCTTTATTCATAGGCGTTACAATCGTGACTAGCTGTTATTGTTTTCAGAAACACTTTCATGTCCTACGGGTTCGCGCTCGATGTACCATTTGCTTGCTGGAATATCTAAGTAATCTCCAATCTTTTTTACTGTTGAAGGTCTTGGGTCACCGCCGGCAACTAAAACACGCCTAACTGTTTGGGGGGAGAGCTCAACATCTATTGCCAATTGAAACCTAGAGAGCCCTTTGGTAAGCCTTATTTCATCAAAGAGCTCACTGTTAACTCTCTTGTCTTTATTGATGTAAATTGTTTTTTCCTGGGCAGTTTTTGTCATCTTTAATACCAAAGTACAGACTGTTGTAATTTAGCTCAATAAACTTTATGATGATTTATGTTCATTTATGTAAACTAATGTCATTATAGTAAGAAATCTCTTACATTTCATACAGTATTTGCTACAATAAAAATTAGATAAAAAAAATAATCATCATGAAAAGAGACCAAAATCCTAAAACCAAATTTCAGGGACCCGATGACTTTGCTACAGTTGGGAAATACCTGAGCAGTT
>JAGRBY010000089.1 GCA_020433835.1 Anaerolineae bacterium
TTTCCCATCTCGATTGGGCCGCCCGTACCGACCGCGATCTCAAAGTGACCGGACGTTACTCGGCCCGTTTTTACGACCACGCCACCCGCTGGATGGTCAACGAAGTCAATTTACATAAATTACGCCAGTCCGGTTCGAAAGACTTGCTCCGTATGGGCAAAATGTATATCAATGCCCAACGCGGTTGGCGGGGGATGCTGCAAACCCAACACGAACGTGAGAGTGATAATAACCAATCGGGTAGCGGGCGCGGCTGGGCAACGCAAGAGCGGGCGGCTGATGCGTGGTAGCACAATCAACTCAAACGCCTTCGATGCCTTCGCCGCCGACTACGACCACGACTTTACCCATTCGACCCTCGGCCAACTCCTTCGCCCTCGCGTTTGGGCCAAACTTGCCGAACATTTCAACCCCGGCGATCACGTTCTCGAACTCGCCTGTGGCACCGGCGAAGATGCTGTTTGGCTGGCGAAACATGGTGTACACGTCACCGCCACCGACGGCTCTGCCGCTATGGTGGGCCAGGCTAAGGCTAAGGCGGAGACTGAGGGAGTGGGCGATAAAGTCGCAGCTGTGCAGGTTTCTTTGCAAGAGATAATTAGCGGTCAGCGGTCAGCGGTCAGCGGTCAGCAGATAGCAGATAGCAGTCAGCGGTCAGCAGTCAGCAGTCAGCGGTCAGCAGTCAGCAGTCAGCAGTTAGCAACTAGCGGTCAGCCAATAAAGGACAAAGACACAAACAAACAACCCCCAATCTCCAGTCTCCAGTCTCCAGTCTCCCATTCTTCATTCTCAATTCTCAATTCTCAATTCTCCGGCGTTTTCTCCAACTTTGGCGGTCTCAACACCATCAACCAATGGCGCGATCTGGCGCAGAGTCTGGCAAAGTTGATTAAGCCGGGTGGCAAAGCGGTTTTGGTGCCGATGGGCCGAATTTGTCCCTGGGAAATGGGCTGGTATCTGCTGCATGGCCAGCCACGAAATGCCTTTCGGCGATTTGGTGTTGCTTCAGCTAAAATTGGCGAGGCGACCATCCCGATCTGGTATCCGTCGGCCAAACAACTGCGAGCGGCGTTCGAGCCGTGGTTTGAACACGTTGAAACCGAAAGCCTGGGCTTGCTGCTGCCGCCGAGCTATATCGATCATTTTGTCGAACGCCGGCCGGCTCTGTTTGCCAAGTTGAACAAACTGGAGACAATGATTAGCCATCTCGCCCGCGATTGGGGCGATCATTATATCATCACCTTCGAGCGAAAATGAAAAAAATTATTCTTTACAATCCGCAATCTTCTTCTAACAAAAAACCGATTATGCCGCTGTCGCTGCTGGCCGTAGGCGCGATGCTGGAAGACACGTACGATTACGAAATTATCGACGGTAATCTCGAAGCCGATGCGCTGACCCGGCTCGATGCTGTAATTAGTGCCTGCGAGACCCCGCCGATTGTCGCGCTAACCGTGATGCCGGGGCCGCAGTTGCAGCAGTCGGTGCCGCTCTGTCGCGAGTTGAAGCGTCGCCATCCGCAGATGACGATGGTTTGGGGCGGCTACTTTCCCACCCAGCATTGGGATTCCTGTTTGCGCTCGGATTTTGTCGATATCGTCATTCGCGGTCACGGCGAGGTCGTTTTTCGCCAGGTGCTCGATGCGTTGACTACAGGCCAACCTGCGCTCAAGAATATCGCCGGGGTTGCCTATCGTGATGAGACGGGCGAACTGGTCACCACCATGGAAGCACCGATTCCCAACCCGGCCCAACTACCGCTCATGAACTTCGACCGCGTACCGGTCGAGCAGTACGTGCGACCGACCTTTATGGGGTCGCGCACGCTGGGTTATCATTCCTCATACGGCTGCCCCTTTTTCTGCAACTTTTGTGCCGTAGTCAATATGGTCAACGGGCGCTGGTTGCCCCAAACGGCAGAGCAGGTGGCCCACGTTGTCGAAACCTACAACCGGCGCTGGGGCGTCAACGCCGTCGAGTTTTTCGACAACAACTTCTTCACCCATCACAACCGCGTCGCCGAATTTTCGGAGCGGATTATGCCGTTGGGCATCAGTTGGTGGGGCGAGGGCCGCATCGACACGATGCTCAAATTTTCGACGCGCACCTGGCAGCTTATGCGCGACTCCGGCCTGCGCATGGTTTTCTTAGGGGCCGAGTCCGGCTCGATGGAAACGCTTAAGCGCATGGACAAAGGCGGCAAGATGTCGCCGGAAAAAACGTTGGAGATAGCCCGCATGATGAAGGAATGGAACATCGTGCCGGAATTTTCCTTTGTGATGGGCAATCCGCCCGATCCCGAAACCGATATGCACGAGACTATGGAGTTCATCCGGCAGGTTAAAGAGGTCAACCCGGCCTCGGAAATTATCATGTATCTCTATAGCCCGGTGCCGCTTTCCGGCGAACTGTACGAACAGGCCAAAGCCGATGGTTTCGCCTTTCCTGAAACATTGGAGGAGTGGATCAGCCCGGAGTGGCTTAACTTCTCGCAGCGCCGCAGCCACACCATGCCCTGGATCAAACAAACGCTGCAACAACAAATTCTCGATTTCGAGCGCGTGCTCAACGCTTACTATCCCACCACCACCGACATCAAACTGACCCAAACCTGGCGTAACGTTCTGCGGGTTGCTTCCGCCGCTCGCTACCACATGCGTTTTTACCGTTTTCCTGTCGAACTCCGTGCCCTGCATCGTATGATAGCTTATCAACGCCCCGAAACATCGGGATTTTAGGAGATGGAGATTGGTAACTGGTAATTAGAGACTGGTAACTGGAGACTGGATTTTATACATAACCTCAGTCTCTAATCTCTAGTCTCTAATCTCTAGTCTCCAATCTCCAATTACCGCCATGCTTTCAAAACTCAAACAAAAATTCATTCCCCCCACCCCCACCCCGGTCGATATTCTGACCGGTTATGCCCATTGGGCGAGAAGTTATCGGGCGGTACCGCATAACCCGCTGATGGAGGTTGAGCAGCAGGCGATGTTGCGCCTCATCCCGGTTGATCTGCGCGATTATCGCTGCCTGGATATGGCCTGCGGCAGCGGGCGCTACACATTGCTGCTGCAAGCGCGTGGAGCTAGCCAGCTTTTTGGCATCGATTATTCAGCCGATATGTTGGTTCAAGCCAAAAAAGTGGGTCTGGTCGGCCAACTTCTGCGAGCGCCGTTTTGGCCGCTACCGCTGCCCGATGCGCATTTCGATCTGCTGACCTGCGGCATGGCTGTCGGCCACGAGGTGAATCTAGCCCAGATCATCGCTGAATGTGCCAGAGTGCTGCAACCCGGTGGTCAGATCATCTACTCCGATTTACATCCTTTCGGCGCGTCTGTCGGCTGGCAACGCACCTTCAAAGCGGCCAATGGTACTACTTACCAACTGGAACACCATTTCCACACCCTGAGCGATCACGAGCAGGCCTGTCACCAGGCCGGGCTGCACATCGAAACGGTTTTAGAGCCGGCCCTCTCACCCGACGTAGACCCACACCAAAACCCGGTCGTCTTGGTCATCAAAGCCACCAAGACAACCCCTGTCTCTAATCTCCAGTCTCCAATCTCCTAATCTCCCTTTCTATGTTTCGTCGCTCCCTCACATTTATCAACGTCACTGTGCTGACCGCAGCCGGCCCCATCGGCAACGCGCTGCGCGTTAGCGGATCGCGTATTTCGGCCATCGACACGCCGCCGCAAAAACGGGATGTGGTTATCGACGGGCAGGGCAGTTTGCTTATTCCGGGTTTGATCAACGCCCACGATCACCTGGAGCTCAACACCTTTCAGCGTCTCAAATATCGCGAGCAATACAGCCATTCTCTACAGTGGATTGAAGATATAGAGGCTCGTTTCAATACAAACCCGGAACTTATCGAACCTCGCCGCCAGCCGCTAGCTGACCGGCTGTTGATTGGCGCAGTGAAAAATTTATTGAGTGGCGTGACAACAGTTTGCCATCACAATCCACTTCATCGACCGTTGCGCTACAATTACCCCATTCGTGTAGTAAAGAATTATGGATTTTGCCACTCTTTGTTTCGGGGGGATGACCCCGCGATCAGTTATCATCAAACGAAGGCCAACTATCCCTGGATTATTCATCTGGCTGAAGGGAGTGACGACGCAGCTCGGCAGGAATTTGAACAGTTGGATCGTGCCGGTTTGGTGCAGCCTAATACCATTTTGGTGCACGGTGTGGGCTTGACGCCGTTGCAGCGGCGGGAGCTTATCGAGCGCGGCGGTGGGTTGGTGTGGTGTCCCGGCTCAAATCTGTTTATGTTGGGGCAGACGGCGCAGGTAGGTGAGTTGGCTGCGGCGGGTAAGTTGGCTCTGGGCAGTGATTCGCGCTTAAGTGGGGAGAGCGATCTTTTGGCTGAGTTACGTGTTGCAGCGGCTACGCATCAACTTTCTGCAGAAGCACTTTTTCGAACCGTAACGCTGGATGCGGCGCGGCTGCTGCGGCTTAGGCCAGCGGGATTGGGGAATCTCGAAGTTGGCGGCGTGGCGGATTTGGTGCTGCTACCATCTTCGGGCGAAGAAGATCTGTTTTCTGCTATCCATCAACAAACACGCTCTCATCTCAATCTGGTGATGCTGGCCGGCAAACCGTTGGTAGGGGATGAATCAATGCAGTCAGCCTTTGATGCCACCCATGTTGCAGCGCAAAAAGTTCAGGTCGATGGCATATCAAAGCTCATGAGGCGCAACTTGGTCAATCGTCCGCGCCGTATAAACGTTGCGGAGCCGGGATTGACGTGGTAAGAGTCAAAATCTGCGAAAGTCAGCGTTCATCTGCGTCCAAGAATTTTTGCGGACGATGCAAATTGGTGGCTAACAACATAAGTGGCTTAATCCAACGTCGTGCCGGTCAACTGCGCCCCGTCTAATTGAACGCCGGTTAGATTGGCTCGGCGTAAATCGGCGTTGCTAAGATCGGCTCCTTGCAAGTTGGCCCCACTCAGATCGGCATTGCGCAAGTTCGTGTGGATTAAATTTAGGCCGCTCAGATTGGTATTGTGAAGCTGCGCCCCCGATAAATCGGCGTCGATGACCTGCGTCAGGTGTGTTAAATCCAGCTCACTGAGATTGGCCCCGCTTAGGTTGACCCCGGACAGCGGCAAACTGATGATCGACGTTGCACGTAAATCGACCTCACTTAAGTTGGTGCGATTATCGGTTAGGGCATAAGATAAATCTGTGCCGGTTAGGATCGCACCGGTTAGATCGGTGGAGCTTAAATTTTGGTAAGAGAGATCGAGTCCGGCTAAATTTGCCCCACTCAAATTCGCTCTGGAGAGCAATGTCGTTGTGTCGATGATCGTATGCCGTAAATCGGCCTCACTTAGATCAACATGGCGTAGATCGGCGTGGCGCAGATCGGCTCCTTGAAGGTTGGCTCCCATCAAGCTGCCACCTTTAAATTTGATGTTACTCAGATTGGTGTCGCTCAAGTTTGCACCGCTGAGATTCATTCCATCTAAATTATGGGCCAACCGGCGATTGACAGCCGACAGATCTTGGCCGCTTAGATTGGCTTCGCTTAAATTGGCCAGATAAAGGTTGATACCCTCTAAGCGTGCCTGCCGCAAATCGGCCCTGGTTAGGTTCGCCATAACAAAACTGGCCGAGCGCAAATCGGCTTCGTTAAAGTTGGCTCCGGTCAGGTTGGCGCCCACAAACGAAGCATCGCGCAGATCGCTCTGGTTGAAATCGGCTCCGGCGAAATCGACAGCATCAAGCCCCGCGCCGACAAAACTGTAGGCCCTGACATTAAAATTGGGGCGATCAGCCAACCGCCAGGCGCAATTTGGCGGACAGATGACAGCTTCTTTGGCAGCTTGATATACCGTTGTGGGCAAAGGCGTTGGTTGTGGCGAGGGGCTGGGCTGCGCTATCGCTATTTCAGCCGTCGGTTCGCACAGCGGGTCTTCGTTCGATTTGGCGGCAGCCAGAACGACAAAGACTTTAGAAAACGTACAGGAAGTGATATCATCGGAGAGAATCGTATAGGCGATTTCCCAGACGAGTAGGGTGACGATCGCGAGGATAATGGCCACCCGACGAAGGAGAGACGGTTTTATAATGTTAGTCATAATCTTTTCCAAGTGTGTACAGGTTCAGCTACTAGTCGAACCGTAGCAAACAACAATGTTTGTGAAATAGCCAACGTCGCTGTTGGCGATAATACGCTTATTTTAATTATACTCGGTTTTGAAGTGCTGATAAGGGGTTGAACACCCACGGTAGGGTAATCGTAGATATAAAGTGGGTTTTCTTAAGGTATAGGGTGAGGAGGGCTTATTTTTTAGAAACCAGGGTTTTGATGTCTCATTGATACCCTTGTGGGGCAAGAGATGTTTCTTTTTTATGCTAAAAACCCTGGTTTCTTGTCGTAATAAAGTGCAAAGGTCGTGTTAAGTTGTAAGGTGAGGAGGGCTTATTTCCACACAATTTTGGCGAAGATTGATGCTGCTGTTGGGCTGGAGTATAACCGTGGCCTATATTATTATCGGCCAAACGCTGCCCACGCTGGGCAAGGTTACGCATGGCTTTGTGGGGCATTATACGGCCTCGCGTTTACTAAGCCAGGCTGAATTTGGCCCTCAGGTTTATCATGACGATTGGTTTGCGGCGCAGGTACAGCACTACACCGGCCCCTCCGTCTTTGAGATTTTTACACCCAACCTGCCGACGGTTTCTCTGTTGGCTTTGCCGTTGGCCGCATTGCCTTCTCAATTAAGCCGCGATGTCTGGATCGGGTTAAGTGTACTGGCTCTTTTCTGCACGTGCGGGGTGTTAATGCGTATTGGCTCGGCTTTAGGCCAATCGTGGGAGCGAAGCGGCTGGGTTCTACTGCTGGGAGTGGTGTCTTTACTGCCTGCCATCGGGGCCAATGTTGAAGTGGGCCAAACATACCTGTTTTTGGGCCTGCTGTTGGCGCTGGCGCTGTGGGGGCTTGTTTATCGGGTTGATACTCTGCTGGGTGGGGCGTTAGGACTGGCTTTCATTATAAAGACAAGCGGGCTGTTTTTGTGGATTGTTTTGCTCACGCAGCGGCGTTGGCGTGCATTGGGGGTAGGTATAAGTTTGATGGTGGCTGTTGCTCTGGCAAGTTTACCCTGGATTGGGCTTAATACCTGGTTGGCGTATCCAGCGGCCGTACAAGCGTTTAGTCAACGTGGGGCACTGGCCGTCACGGCTTATCAAACCACCGCCGGCCTGTTCAGACATCTGTTTGTTTATGATCCCGTCTGGAATCCGACCCCGGTGAGCGATTGGCCGTTCTTGGCCGCCATCGTCCCCGTAACGATCACCCTTATCGGATTGGGGCTGACGGTTTGGCTTGGCCGGGGCAGTGATCCGCCACTTTTTTTTGCTGCCCTGCTGCCGCCGGCGATTATCTTGCTGCCGGTGGCTGAAGAGTATCATTTTGTACTCTTGTTGAGTTCGATTTTTGTTATCATCACCTCTATGCTTAAGCTATCGCGGCTTTCTTTCGGTGATAATGAAAATTACCGTAGGACAAACTTAACTTTGTCCTACGGTATAGTTCTTAAAGGCACCTGGGTAGGATTGGGCGTGGCGCTCCTGTTGTTGGTCGCGCCGGTTCCGTTTAAATATGCCGATTGGGCCAGCGGCTGGTGGGCGCTGTTGGCTTATCCCCGTTTGTATGGAGCCGGATTGTTGTGGATGGTAGCGCTTAAACTTCTGTATAACGCAAGATTTGGGCGGCTGTTTCGGGGGGAGTAGGGTTGATGTAAAAACCGGAGCCCCACTCGAAGCCGGCGGTTCTGGATAGACGGGGCATCAATTCAAAATGCCAATGGTAATCCTGTTCGATAGTAGACCAGTATCCTGCCCGTGGCCGGCGGAAAGGGGCCATATGCAGCATATAGTTGAAGGATGGATTATTGAGCGCGCCCCGCAGCTTTTTCAAGACTATCTTTAAGACTTTACTTAAATCAACCGTCTCTTCCCAGGTGATGTAGGTGTAATCGGCGCTGTGCCGTTTAGGCAGTATCCACAGTTCAAATGGAAATCGGGCTGCATAGGGAGACAGCGCCACAAAATGGTCTGTTTCAACCACCAGGCGCTCTCTAAAAACTTTGGTTTCCTGTTTGATATAATCGCAAAAGATACAGCGCCGCTTATACTCAAAATATTCCATGGAAGCCATCAATTCTTCTTTCACCCGCTTAGGTGTGATAGGGGTGGCGATTAATTGAGAATGGGCGTGTTGAATAGTAGCTCCGGCGGCCTCTCCTTGATTTTTGAAAATCAATACGTACTTAAAGCGACCGTCCCCTTGCAGATCCATAATCCGCTGGCGATAGGTTGTCATCACCTTGGCAATATGCTCTTCCGGCAAATCGACCAGCTCTTTTTCATGATCCGGCGTTTCAATGATAACTTCGTGAGCACCCACCCCGTTGATCATATCACACAACCACATCCCTTCATGTTCCAACTCGCCCTCAATGCGCAGGGCCGGGTATTTGTTGGGAACTACGCGCACGTCCCACCCGGGTGTGTCGGGTTTGGTACCTGGGTGGCGGATTGAAAAAACCTCCAATGGGGGATTTAATTCATTGCCTTCGCAAAAAACGCAAGGGCCGGGCCGTCTGGTTTCGGTATCGACTTTAAATTCTTTGGGTCTTTTTCCCCGTTCGGTGGCAATAATCACCCACCGGCCAACGATGGGGTCTTTACGTAGTTCGGGCATCTATTATCTCCATTCTGATTGAATTCTAACATCGAATTTTTATTTTAGCGAAGTTTCGCCTCTTATTCTCAACTTGTCAATCTACCCTGATTCCAAGTACAATACCACTTGTTTCTTTACGTTCTCATCTCATCACCCCGACTCCAAATCGACTAAATCGATATGATTGATGCAGATTCATCGTATTGAATTTGCCTACACCATGGCGGTACTATGAAAGATCTCGAAACGAAACGACTTGTTATTCGCCCCTTTGCCTCTGATGATTTGCCGGTTATCCACCGTATTCTGGATCAAACTTTGGGGAATGGCCTTCACGTCGATGACAAAGCTGCGCTGCTCGAACGAAAATCGTGGCTGCGCTGGTCTATCCTCAACGCAACCTGGTTAGCAACGCTGCATCAACCGCCTTATGGAGATCGCGCTGTGGTGCTCAAAACCACGGGTGAACTGATCGGCTCGGTCGGCTATGTGCCGTTGCTTGATGTGTACGAACAGATACCGGAGCTAAACAACGGCACTTCGCGTGAGAACAGCTATAGAACCCCAGAGTTTGGTCTGTTTTGGGCTATCGATCCATCCCATCAACGTCAGGGCTACGCCGGCGAAGCCGCAGCCGCGATGGTTACCTACGCTTTTGAGGAACTGCGGCTTAAGCGTATTCTGGCCACCACCGAATACGCCAATGAAGCCTCTCAAGGCGTTATGCGCAAGCTGGGCATGACGTTGGCGCAAAATCCTTCTCCTGATCCTCCCTGGTTACAAATTGTTGGTTTTTTAGAGATAGTATAGATACTAATATTATTAGCAGATTTGCTGAAAGAGAGAGTGAGTTATGAAGAAGTACGGATTCGTCGCCTCCGGTGGCGGCTTTAGAAGTTTTTACACAGGCGGGGTCTTGGTTTGGTTGCAACGGCAGGGAGTGCCTATCGTTCATTTGACTTCGGCCAGTTCAGGCAATAATATAGTGCTGGATTATTTGCTGTGGGATTGGGAGCAAGAGGATTTACCCCCGGTTTTATCGAAAACCCATCGCCTCAGTTTTCAAGATACGTTTGATGTCTTTTCCAATTTTTTGGGGTTGCAGCCGCCCTTAATTCCTAACGGTTCGCATCTATTTACGGTTAATAAGGCACGCTGTCGACGCTCACTGATGCTGGATGATCCGGGCCGGCGGGAGTTGCTAGAAGCCCATCTCAAGACAGTTCAGTGGGATATCATCACCTCCAATCTTACCGAGCGGCGGAGTAATCTGCACCGGGTCAATACATTACTCCCTACAGTGAATAATGACACAATAAACAGTTTTCTGGATGTGTTTATCGCCGGTATTACCACTATTCCTTATTTCAAAGCGGTTATGCTTGATAATGTCTACCATTTGGAGGGAGGCTACACCGATAACACGCCGCTCCGCTCCCTGTTTGAAAATCCGGATGTCGATGAAATTATCGCCGTTGATTTTACCGATTACGATTATCACCAGGAAATCGATCGGATATATAAGAAGAATGCCCTGGTTTTTGCGCTAAACAGCATCGAAATGAACCTGCTGGTCAATAACATTCAGTGGGGATTGCCGAACAAAGCGATTTTGGCGCAGGCGAATCGCATCAATAAAATCCTTGAAAAAATTGGTCAGTCTTCGATAGAAATCGAGGGCAAAACGTATTATCATAAACCCCTTCACATTCTTAACGCTCAAAATCTGGAGAGTATGACGGTTTCGTTAGAAAATATGACCATCCAGAAAGAGTACTTCAATTTGGGACAGCAGGATATTGAAACGATGTTTGATACGATTGTAGGTGCTGAGGACTAAGTTGAAGCTATGAAGCCGGTTATGCTTATCACCGGCGGCAGCCGAGGCATTGGAGCGGCGACCGCACTGTTGGCCGCCGCTCGCGGCTATGCTGTTGCCGTCAACTATCGGCGCAATCAAACGGCGGCACTGGCTGTGGTCGATACGATTACGCAGGCCGGCGGCGAAGCAATTGCCGTGGCTGCGGATGTAGCCATAGAAAGTGATGTGCTGCGCTTGTTTGAAACGGTTGATGTCCAGCTTGGCCCGCTGACCGCACTGGTGAACAATGCCGGAATTTTAGAAAAGCAGATGCGGGTCGAACAGATGGATGCCGGACGGCTGCACCGCATTTTTACCACCAACGTTATCGGCTGTTTTTTGTGTGCCAGAGAAGCCATTCGGCGTATGTCGGTAGCTCATGGCGGTTCGGGTGGCGCGATTGTCAACGTGTCATCGGGGGCAGCGCGTTCAGGCTCACCGGGAGAATATGTCGATTATGCGGCTTCTAAAGGCGCTATCGATACGATGACGGTCGGTTTGGCGCGGGAAGTCGCGGGCGACGGTATTCGGGTTAACGGCGTTCGGCCCGGCTTCATTTATACCGATATCCACGCCGACGGCGGCGAGCCGAATCGGGTTGACCGGCTGAAAGATATCGTACCCCTCAAACGGGGCGGCCAACCGGAAGAAATCGCTACCGCTATATTGTGGCTGCTGTCTGAGGAAGCATCGTACACCACTGGCGCAATTATAGATGTGAGCGGGGGGAAGTAATCGGCTCATAAGCATCCGTGAAATCTGTGAAATCCGTGGTTGTTTCTATAGAGCAGGCTTATTTCCAATAGACTCTAATCATAACGGCGACTAAAAATTTCGTAAGAAGATGTATACTCTGGTGTTGAGAGAAACTTCGGAGAATTTTAGATGATCGCGCAGGTTCAAAAAGCTGTAAAAAACCCTCATAAACTGCTGCGATTTCTACAGCACGAGATCGGCACGCTCTTTGGGCATTGGGAGTATAAAAAGTTTATCCTGTTAGCCAGAAAGAGAACCGGCTCCAATTTCTTGCTATCATGCCTCAATTCCCATTCTAACATCTATGCCAAAGGCGAAATATTGGCACGCTTAAACGGACAAGATCACAAAAAGATTCTCCAAACCCTATTCTCCAAACAGCCTCAGTCGATTAAAGCAGCCGGATTTAAAATATTTTATCGCCACCCCTATGGCGACTACACCGGTCAGGTCTGGCAAACATTACTCAGCATGCCTGATCTTCATGTTATTCATCTCAAAAGACGTAATGCTCTGCGTACTATTGTTTCCCAGAAGATTGCTATGAAAACAAGGGTGTGGGAAGCTAAAAATAGCCAAACACATTTGAATATTGATCAACGTCGCGTGACAATTCCCATCGACGAATTGGAGCGTAAGTTAAATGATATACGCACCTTAGAGGTTGAGTTTGATGACAAATTTAGCGCCCATCCCAGGCTGATTGTATATTACGAGGAGTTGGTTAACGATCTTGAGCAACAGATGCAATCGATTACCAACTTTTTAAGCCTCCCTTTTTATAAACCAACCACTCCAAATCGCCGGCAGAATCCGGAAAGTCTATCAAATCTGGTTGAAAATTATGATGAATTATGGAGTCATTTTTCAAAAACAAAATGGCACGATCTTTTTGAAGACGCCGGGTGAGCTTACTATAAATAGGGCTGTTCTTAGGATCGTGAATCAAATAACTTCCGTATTTACGTTTATGTAATTGGTAAATAGGTATTGGTAATTCAATCTCCAGTCTCTAATTACCAGTTACCAATTACAAATTACCTGGCAGAATTGGTGAAGTTAATTAATTCTCATTCCTTACTGTTGATGCCGTGATGTAAAATGTACACTGTTACGGCCCAAATGCCTGATCTTGAGTTTTGCAAAACATGCATATTGTTTGTGCTTGAGTATAATTGAGAACTTGTTAAATAAGCAGTAGACTGCGACATTCTAAGCAGACAGAGGAAATTGTAAGCGCATGTTTCCCGTCTACTGATAAAGGGATTATTTTGGAAGGAAATTATAAAGTTATGCCAACCGTTCGCTCGATACTATGGGTGATGGTGTTGGTTGTGCTCACCGGCTGTGGTGATATTTTGGCTTCAGGCCCCGACACCCCGACGCTGACACCAACGCCCACCAAAACGCCGACCCGCACACCAACCACCACCGCCACCATCACGGCTACACCCACCGAAACCCCTTCACCCACCGCCACCCCAACCCTGACCGCAACGCCGCAGCCCACCGCCACCGAAACGCCAACTTTTACCCCCGAACCGCTGCCAACCGATACTCCGCCTCCCCCAACCGAGGCCCCTGCTCCCGATGAAGCCGATGCCTCTCTTGAACTCGAAGCGGAAACAGAAACCGAAGCCGCCCCGGCCGGCGAGGGTGAAGATCAACCCGAGGTAGAAGCCCAAGCTGAAACAGCGACCGATACCCCGGATTTTAAAATCGCTTCGTGGCGATTGTGGCCATTGGCGCTAAACAGCGGCTGTGCTAAAGGGATGCACGTTATCTTTATCCACGTGCTTGATGTCAACGGCAATCCAATAAATGATATTGTGGTCGGCGATTCGTGGAACAATGTTGAAGAAGTTAGCGGACGCAAGGGCATGGGCCAAACCGAGATCGATTTGTGGTCAAACACAATGGCGTTGATGGTTAAGCGTCACGCCGTAACCGGCGAAGAATTTACCAGCGAGATTAGCTTTCCCTTTAGCTCATTTATGACCACCATCCCCAATGACAAAATGGTTGAAGCCGGTTACTGCTCTAACGACATCGAGTGTGATTGGAAGCGGCAGTTCGACTCATATTACTGCGGTGCCCATTATTCGTGGGAAGTTATCTTTCAAGCAACGCGGCCGCTTGAATAAATCCCTAAAAAAAGAAAGGTGCGTTGACCTTTCCTTTAACCTCGGTTAGAATCGAAACAGTTTGTTTAACTATACCTGCTCCGCAAAATGTTGGATCAGGTGCTTTAACATCCTATCTCTACCGGAACACCCACTATTCTATTACTCAAAAGGAGTTCATCCATGTCTCAGATTAAACAACGCTTCGATGATGGTCTCAATACCATCACCACCCTCACCGGCTTAACCCAGGCCGATTTCGACAAGCTCCGTGAGGCTGCGCCACAGGCTAAGCTGTGGGGCGATGATATTGTCGCTATGTTTTACGATACCCTCTTTGACCACCCCCGCACTGCCGCTGTTTTTCAAGAAGGCGAGCGCCCCGCCCGCGAAAAAACGTTGGAAGATTGGTATGCTTCCCTTTTTGCGGTGGATAGTGTTGACCAGTTTCTACGCAACCAGGCCCGGATTGCGCTGCTTCACATTCGCCGCCACGTTCATAATGAATTTATGATTGGTATTGCCAATCGATTGCGTATCCTTTTTGAGGGCAAAGCGGTTGAGGCCTTTGGGAATGAAGAAGGTATGGCTGTTGCCCAGGCTTTTAGCCGCGTTTTAGATACGGTTGTCGGTTTAACCGCCGAGGGTTACGATGTGCTTTCGAAGATCGCGCTGTCACAAGCCACCGGCGTTCAAGAAACGGTCATCGACAAGTTTATTAGCAGTGCGGTAGGCGATGTTGAGCGAGAACTGCTGAATTAAAGCCTGGCAATGAGCGGGATGCTGCTTATAACGGCCACAAAACCGGGATGAGCAGTGTCCCGATAATCCAAAAAAGGATATTAAGCGGCGTCCCAACCCGGGTAAAGTCGGTAAACTTGTACTGCCCCGGCCCATAAATAAGTGTGTTGGTTTGGTAGCCGACGGGCGTCATAAAGCTGAGCGAGGCCGCAAATGTAACCGCCATTAAAAAAGGACGGGCGTTCACATCAAGCGTTTGCGCTGCTTGGATGGCAATCGGAGCTAACAAAACCGCCGTCGCTTGATTTGAAATGATGTTCGTCAGCAGCATGGCGGCGAAGAAAAAGGCCGATAGAATTATCGTTGGTCCCCAGTAACTTCCTTGCGAAATGATAAGCATAGACAACCATTCGGCTGCACCCGTCTTTTCCATGGCAATGCCCAAAGGTAAAACACCTGCTAATAACAAAATTATCTTCCAACTGATGGCCCCGTGAGCCTCCTCAACTGAAAGACAGCCGGTTAAAACCATCAAAATACTGCCAACCACCGCCGCAATGACAATCGGTGCGATATTGAGCGCAGCGACCAATACGACCCCCACTAAAATTCCTAAAGCAATCTTTATCTTGTGACGACGATAGTTTGGCAAGTCAATTTCCGATACCACCACAAACGAAGTGTCACGTTCGATCTCACCGACACGATCGCGGGCAATATCCAATAAAATCGAATCGCCGCCGGATAGCCGCACGTTTTCCATCGCATTCTGCTGTAATTTGCCGTGATGCCGGATAGCGAGAAGGATAGCCCCAAAGCGTTCGGGAAAATTGACGGTCTGGATCTCTTGCCCTTCCAAATCCGAGCCGGGCGCAACCACAGCCTCAATCAATGTGTCGTTGCCCATTTCTAAATCAACATCGTGTAAGTTTCGACTGTGCTTGATGACAATATCATCCCGCTTCAACAGCTTCTTGATTTCCTGGGGGCTACCGCGAAGGCGTAACGTATCGCCCACGCCTAATTCTGTCTTTGAGCCTTCGAGCGCCAACTCACCGCCTTGACGAAAAACTTGCACCACATCGAGATCGAGATTTTTGGCCGTGCCGCTCTGTTCTAATGATTGCCCAGAGTGTTGGTAGCCGGGTTTAAGCCGACATCGGTTAAATAATCGCCCATCTCAAATTTAGCTGTGGCTTCATAGTCCACGTGGCGTACCGGAATGAGCCGAATACCGATAAAAAACAGATAGAGCAGCCCTGCTACAAAAAAGACAAGCCCAAGCGGTGTAAACTCAAACATTGTAAACGGCGGCTCGCCGTGCTTTTCGGCCAGGGAACTCATCAAAATATTGGTTGACGTGCCGATAAGTGTACAGACTCCACCAAACATCGAGGCAAATGAGAGCGGCATAAGCAGCTTAGCCGGGCTAACCCGTAATTTATCGCCAACTGACAAAACCACGGGAATAAAAATGGCGACCGCCGCCGTGTTATTGATAAATGCCGAAATGATACCAACCACGCCCATCATCGACAGCAGCGCCAGCGCGTAATTCCGTTTACCCAGGCGCGAGAACATCTCGCCCACTATCTCCAATGCGCCGGTGCGTCGAATGCCCTCGCTTAAAATAAACATTGCCCCGATAGTTACGGTTGCTTCGCTGCTAAAGCCGGAAAGCCCTTCCGCCGGTGTTAAGAGACCGGTTAGAACCAATGCGCATAAAATAATCAATGCTGTTATATCAAAAGAAACCCTCTCGGTAGTAAAGAGAATAATACCAACCAAGAGAATAACAAAGACGATAATAATCTCAACTGACATTACGCTATTTTAACCGTTTCTGATGTTTCAAGAGTCAACTCCACCACCGCTTAGCCTCAATAATGCCAAAAATGAATAAGTTTGGTAAAATTAGCGAGAGTTCTAACACGATTCTAACACTCATATTATACAATATAAAATTGTACTGGTTATGATTTTCGTTTGGGGATACTTTAATAAGGCCGTAACAAAACTATCCACGTTATGCATTGAATAGGTGTCCGGTTCCGGCGAATATCACCTCATAATTATCCAAACATAAAAAAACAAGTAGTTCATTTTAAATTTAAGCATTTACCATGGAGGTTATAATGTCATCACTCAAATTGCGTCCGTTGCATGATCGTATTTGGGTTGAACCCATTGAGCAGGAACAAACAACCGCTTCCGGCATTATTTTGCCTGAAACGGCCAAAGAAAAACCGCAAGAAGGCAGAGTATTAGCCGTTGGCCCCGGCGTACTGCAAAAGAACGGCGAACGCCAACCGTTAGATGTTAAAGTTGGTGATCGCGTGCTGTTTGCTAAGTATGCCGGCACCGAAATTAAAAGCAACGGCAGCAAACACCTCATTATGCGTGAGAGTGACGTTTTAGCAGTTATCAATTAACAACGACAAAAGCACCTTTTAGGAGGATTTTATTATGGCAAAACAACTTGCATTTCAAGATGAAGCGCGTAAGCAGCTTAAAATCGGCATTGATAAACTGGCCGAAGCGGTGATGACCACCCTCGGTCCCAAAGGCCGTAACGTGGCCCTTGATAAGAAATGGGGCGCTCCAACCGTCACGCACGACGGCGTCACGGTGGCCAAAGAAGTAGAGTTAAAAGATCCGTACCAAAATATGGGCGCTCAGCTTCTGAAAGAAGCCGCCACCAAAACCAATGACATCGCCGGTGATGGTACCACCACCGCAACGGTCTTGGCCCACACCATCGTCAACGAAGGTTTGAAAAACGTGGCCGCCGGCTCTAACCCGATGCTGCTCAAACGCGGTATCGAAAAAGCCGTGGCCGCTTTGAGCGAGGCCATTGCCGAAATGGCTATTTCCATCGACACCAAAGACGAAATTGCCAGC
>JAGRBY010000008.1 GCA_020433835.1 Anaerolineae bacterium
CACGCCGGGGTTAAAGTAGCCTTTATCGCTCGGGGCTTTTAGGAATCACAAAGCTAGCTTTGTGATTCCTAAAAGCCCGGTCAATTTCTAAACCCACAACGTCGATCAAACGTTCTGACTGGTTCGGGTAACAGATCGACATGTCGAACAAGCTTCCCGACTAGTCCAGGTAACTGCTCGACATAGCGATCAAATGTCCTGACTAGTCCGGCTATCTGCGCGACGTATCGAACAACCTTCCCGACTAGTCCGGGTAATAGATCGACATAGCGAACAACCTTCCTGACTAGTCCGGGTAACTGCTTGATACATCGATCAAGGGTTCCAACTAGTCCGGGTGACTACTCGACGTATCGATCAAGTGTCCTGACTGGTCCGGGTAACGGCTCGATGTATCGATCAAGTATTCTGACTAGTCCGGGTGACTGATCGGTATATCGCTTAAGCTTCCCGACTAGTCCACAGATCTGATCGCTATGGTGATCGGATGTTCCAAGCGGTTGGGGGATGTATTTGGGCCAGGCTGCGGCTATGGTGCCAGCTAGAAATCGTTTTGCGCGGCTGGACATGCTGAAAAAAAGCCGATATACTCATTGTAACCATCAATAACTTCATACTATTTCCTATCCAACACCATCATCAACCGGAAAGATTGAACATCACCATGTACCGAACCATCTTAGACCATTTCAGCACTTACCACGTCCTACTCCCCTCAACGGATAACAGCGCAGAACTCATCGCCGTGGGTAAAACGTTTGTGGCTTATGATGAGACGCTCCCGTTAGCCAAGCAGTCGCCTTTTCTGTCGGATATTCAGCGGCTCTTGCAGCAGTGCGTTCCCTTTCATAAAGAATTTAAAACCAGCGAAGCCCAGCGGACCATCGCTTCGGAAACGGCCAAACGGCTGGATGAGCGGGCGAAAATCGTTGTCCGCAAACTATACCGCCTGTTCAACCTGGAATTTATGGAAACGCCGGAGTTTGCCGAAGCGTGGGGCTTTCGGGTTAAACAAAACACCGGCAATATCTTGATGCCCCAAACGCGAATAGAGCGGCTGACGCTGCTGGACAGCTATATCGCCCAAGAAGAAAGCCGCCCGCCGGAAGTGCGCTTCACAACGCCCGACCTGGCTGGGATTATCTGCTTGCGGGATGACTTAAAGGCCAATCTGGATGTTTGCCGCAGCAGCCGCAGCCGTCGCATAGGCAGCCAGGTGTCCCGCTCGGTCGCTTTGAAAAAGCTGTATGAATGTTTGCGGGTGGCCGGCAGCGTGATCATCATCAAACATTTTGATCATGCAATTTCGCTGGGAATGGAAAATTGGGGGTATGTGGTGATTAAACGGCATAGGCAAGAGACGAGAGGGGCTGAGACGACGGTCAGCAACGGCACGGAGACGCCTCCTTCTGTCGATACGGCGACGAACGACCGCATGGATCGCGATGGCGCAGATAGGGTTGAGTAGGTAGATAGTAACTGATCACAAACGAACATTTTTTGTGCGTTACGCAATTGAACTCCTTTGTCTCAAAATCAACCGCAGGTTACACAGATTTCACAGATTAAAAAGATAAAGATCAGTGTAATCCGTGAAATTGTACATCAACAAATTAATCGGGGAATCACAAAGCTAGCTTTGTGATTCCGGCAGGTACCCGATTAATTTCTCAAAACACAATTGAGATTACGTGTTGCAACCGGGGTAGAAGTAACGCATACGCAATTTTATAAATTCCAACAATTTTTAAATAAAATCCACAAACAATTCAACGAATTGCATACATAGTTCGGTAAATAAACCTGATAAGATAGACGCCAGGCCTAATGAGTTAAACCCAAACAATTGTAACAGGCTTTCGCATATTCTATATAAAGAAGGTAATAACTATGGAATTAGAACATATTCTGGTTATTGATGATAATATCATAACGACTACGAAATTGCGTGCCATGTTGTCTCAGATTGGCTACACCGTGACAGAAAAAAATAACCCACTTGATGCTCTGCGGTGGCTACGTGTACCAGGCAACTTTCCCGACTTAATCCTTTTAGACTTAGTAATGCCGCAGATGAGCGGTGAAGAGTTTGTCCGCCAGGTACGGGCTGATCCGATGATTAACTACTTGCCGATTATACTGCTCACCGGAAGTACAGAGGTAGAAGATAAAGTTGCCGGCTTTGAAGCAGGGGCTGATGATTTTCTGGCAAAGACTATTAGCCAGACGGAGTTGGAAGTACGTATCAAATCGCTCTTAGCACGAACCCAGTCGTTGCGAACGCGCCATTCCGGGCCGGAAGCCACGGTCATGTCGGTATTTAGTTTGCGGGGTGGCGCGGGCACCACCTCGCTGGCGGTTAACCTTTCGGTGGCATTAGCCCAACTAACACAGGAAAAAGTGCCGCTGGTTGATTTAGCGTTAACACATCCTCACTGTCCTCTCATGCTTAATATAAAGCCGGAGAATGCGCTCAGCACTTTGGTGAATTGGGATGACTCCGTTATGGATGCCGACACCATCGAACAATTACTTGTAAAACACAAAACCGGCGTTAAACTTTTACCGGGAACATTATCACCCCTTGAAGCGGAATTGGTAACGCCTGGTGTCATCGACCGGGTTTGGCCTTATTTGAGAGCCAAATATCCTTTTATCGTAGTCGATGCCGGTCGTGAGTTAACCGAAACAATTATTACGGTTATGGAACGCAGCCAAAAGATTTTGATTGTTCTCGCACCCGATTTAGCTTCACTGCAAACCGCGACTGACGCTATTAAGTTACTCAGGAAATTGGGCGTTGATCCTGAGTGCATTCAACCCGTTGTTAATCGCGTGTTTCCCTATGAGGGCTTAAAAGAGAAGTTTATCGAACAGATATTGGGGGAAAAAATTATAGCCGAGATCCCACACGGTCGCTTGGAGTTTGTAAACGCAATCAACACGGGGACACCCGTTATGGTTGAAAACCCCCGCTCGAAGGTCAACCAGGCGATTAATGCATTGGCCCATAAACTGGGTGCCAGCAAGCTAAACACTGAAGATAACAGTGTCGATACGCCATCCTTTTTTTCACAAGCCCGTAAACTACTTAATGTTGCTTGATTAAGACTACTACGAGATTTTGACGTAACACCAGGCCAGAAACCAGGTTTTTCGGTTAATTCGCTCCATTTCTTGCTAAAGAAGGTTCATGAAAGAGCCTATTTTCATTGCCCAGTTAAAAACCTGGTTTCTCAGACCCACAGTCTCGTTGTAGTATTAAGCAACGTCCATGATCGATAGATTGTTGTAGGGTTATAAAAGATTGTAACCCTAACGAGATAGATACCCTGCCCGGTAAAAGATTGAGATCTATTCAATCATCGGCAGGGTTTTTTATTTGTAACAAGGTTCGGAATTGGGCGATTGCTGTTTCCGTCAGTAAAATGGTGTCTTGTATGGTAAAGGATGTGAAACATGGCTTCTTATCAGGATAACAGCGTAAAATTTATCAGAAATTCTCGATTAAACCAGGTGGAGCTGCGGTTTTCTCGGTATAGACAGCAGGTATTCGATAAGCATACGCATGATACCTACTCGATTGGTATCGTTATCGAAGGGCAAACAAAATTCTTTTGTCATAATCGCACCGAAGTGATCGAGCGGGGTGAAATTGCCCTTATTAATCCGGGCGAGGTCCATGCTTGTAATCCTCGCGTCGGTTCGGCCCTGACTTACTACATGCTTTATATCGAACCGACCTTAATTCAAGCTGTTTTAGAGGATTTGTTAGAAAATAAGGTAAAGGTTGAATTCATTCTGCCTATTGTTCGCGATAAACGTATGTATCGAACATTAATGCATGTGAGCCGGGCGATGACAAACGCTGACGATGTACTTGAAATCGAGACGTTGCTGTATGAAACATTGGCCGAAATTATGCAACGCTTCGGAGAGGGTAAGCCTCAAAAACCGACTCAAATGCAGGGCGTAGACAAGCTTATTGCCAGTGGTCGGGCCTACATGATGGACAACCTTTTTCAGAACATCTCTTTGGATGAATTAGCCATGCATAGCGGATTAAGTCCGTTCCACTTTTTGCGGGAATTTCGGAAGCGTTATGGTTTGCCTCCGCACACCTATCAGCTTCAGCAGCGTATTACCCGTGCCAAACACCTTCTGGTTCAGGGCAAACCCATTGCTCATGTGGCTACCGATGTTGGTTTTGCTGACCAAAGCCACTTTACCCGTAAGTTTAAGGCTTGTGTAGGCACAACACCTCGGCGCTATCAATTAGCCAACCGCTAATTTACTTCTTAAAAGTAACAATTACTCCGGTAGAATGCGAATAAGTTCGTCCTCATCTTGGCCCAACAAATAGAAGGCTACAAACTTTGCGGAGGTGTCGCCGTCATTGTCAAAACGAGCAACGCGTACATCGGCGGGTTCGTAAAAGGCATCGCCCACCTGAAGGTGCTGGACGGCTTCACCTTCGACTTGGTAGGCAATGCTTCCTTCTATAACTACTCCAACAACAGGGCAAGGATGAAGATGTAACGGAGCCGCCTGTTTCGGCCCCATTGTGACTTCTTTTATTTCTACTTTTGTAACTGATTTTCCAGCATCAAGCATCGCCGTGAGCAGATCTTTTCTCGTTACTACAGGGGGTGTGGACATTGTTTCCTCCATCTATTCTCTTTACCGCAACAGCCCCAGATTGCCGGTTAGCGAGCGAACCGCTTGATCCGGGCCATAGATAGCAAGCCCCAGGTAGTGTAAATTATTAGCCGCTGTTTGTCGAAGTTGGGCTTTATAGTGGTCATAATCGCGCGACTTCTGGGCCACATCACAAAAGTCGACATAGAAAATGTCATCGCCATCCATCTCTAAAATTTTGGTTCGAATGGTGCGAATACGCTCATCGTCACCCTTTAACATGGGGATTGATAGCTGGGTGATACCCCGATGGAGCGTCTCGTTGCGGTCTAATACATCTTCACCGACAATGCCTTTGATTTTATTACCGATGCTCATCGCTAAAACCGCAGCAGTGTTGGCGATTAATCCCAGGGGCAAAGTTTGGTCAATAATGATGACACATTTCATTAGAAATCTCCTCTTAAAAAGTTAGGCTTTGTATTCAGGTTACCGATATAAGGGTTGTTTTATCTTATGGGAACCTCTGGTCGATTTATAGAACGTTATTGCTCCAGTTGGAGAGGGTAACAATTTGTAAATACGCTTTCATCTAAGAAACTGGTTTAAAAGCCTCAAAGGGTCCACAGATAGACACAGATTTTCACAGATAACATCAAAAATCAGATAAAAATCAGTGAATATCCATGTGGTAGCACAACATTAAACCGTGGAAATGTAAAATGATGGAAGATCGACAAAATAATCGACAGAATTAACAAGATTTACTGAATTTTGACGAATAAAATCGTGATAATCTTGTAAATTCTGTCCAATTATTCTTTACCACGGTTTAGCGCAGAGGTACCATCCGTGTAAATCTGTGGACAAATGACTTTTCAAACAGCTTCTAAGAAACTTTATGGCGAGGTTGTATCCTGTCGTTAAATTGGCTATGATAATAGTGTCTGTCTTGGCGTGTGAGACAGATTCACCTCATTTATAATCATCAATAAGGAGATATATATGTTCAAAAAAGTCGCTGCCGATGCATTAGGATTAAGTGATCTGGGGACTGTGGTCAAGCCCCAGGACTACGATAAAGTCGAGGCAGATGATTATGTGATGCATGAAGAGCAGGAAAAAATCTTCTTCCTCATAAAATCGAAAGCCGATGAATACTGTTTTACGAACAAGGCTTTGATTCACGTCGACGGCACCTCGGCCATGAGTAAAAAACGCACGCTCAAGCGGTATGATTATTTCAATAACCCCATTCGAGGGGTAGCATTGGAAACCGCCGGGAACATCGATCGTGATGTTGAAATTAAGTTTAACATGGGGGAAGAGTATTACTCCATTGATGTTGATAAAAGACAGATTGAACAGCTTAAGGATCTCTACAAGGCGCTTTTACAGATAGCCATTATTCAGGAAGAAAATGGGAAATTGCTGGCTTATGCCTCCAGCAGCCTTAACACTGCTGCCGCCAGTATGGCCCGAACGGCTAACGCGTCTTCGCCGGACGAGCAGTTTAAGACCATTAATCAATACTCTTTCGATTGGCTAAAACAAGCCTACGAAACTTACGTTCGCAAAGATTTTAGTGAGGTTTTTGAGAAGTTTATCAACAGTTAACAGCTCAAAAACCCATAAAATAAATAGTTATTAAGATGAGTCTGGCGGTATCGCCAGACTCTCTTTTATTTTCGCAATAGTTTTCACAAGCGACAAGATAGGGGTATAATAGCGCCTATAAAATTTGGATGTGATAAACGAGGTAATAATGCGTTGTTCAGTCAGGCATATTCGTTGGAGCATTCTTGTTGGATTGTTGATGGGAATGGTTGCTATAGTTTCCGCTTGCGGCAGCAATCGACCGTTGCCGGCCACCCCGACGCCAGAATTGTCTGTGGTTGTTTTTGCCACTGAAAAACCGCAAGTTGTGCCCACCCCTACTGAATTTATTCCGGCTGATACGCCGGTACCGACGCCCACTGCTGAGCTGGAAGCAGCAACGGACACCACAGTTTTTGATCGTTCGGCTGATGTTAACCCGTTGACCGGTCTCCCCGTCAACGATCCCGCCATCTTAGAGCGTCGCCCATTTATGATCCGTATTGGCAATGATCCTGAAGCCCGGCCTCAGGTTGCCCTTACCGATGCTGATGTTGTTTATGAAGAGTTGGTTGAGTGGTGGGTTACCCGTTTTAGTGCCATCTATTTGAGCAATGATCCGGAAATGATTGCACCTATCCGCTCGGCTCGGCTTATCAACCAGCAGTTGACTCCGCAGTACGATGCAGCTCTGGTTAACTCCGGCGGCTCTGATGAGGTGCGCTGGGAATTGTCGCAAACGGATATTGTTAATCTCGATGAGTTTTACGTGCCGTCACCCTACTTCTATCGGCCTAATGAAGGCTGGCAAACCCGGCTGGCGTTCAATGCCACCCTTGGCCGCGAGTATCTCGATCGAGAAGGGTTGGATAGTAACGTCAACCTGCGTGGTTTCAGCTTTAGTGATACGTTGGACTTAGCATCTCTTCCGGCTAATGTCATCGGCGAGGCTAAAGAAGTTGTTATTCCCTACCCACAGCTTACCAGCGAAGCACGTTGGGAATATGATGAAGACAGTGGACGTTATCTGCGCTTCACCACCGATGAACCCCATATGGATTTCAACGGCAAGCAGGTGAGCGCGGCTAATGTGGTTATTTATTTTGCCGAGCACCAGGATACGGAGATTGTAGAAGACAGTGCCGGTGCAACATCGGTTCGCATTATTGTGAACGGTTTTGGCCCGGCCTGGTTGGTGCGCGATGGTAAAGTAATGAAAGGCAACTGGGAGACGGATGGACTCGAAACGCCGCACTTTATTTTTGGCGATGGCCGTCCGATGCCTTTCAAACCGGGCAATACCTGGATACAGGTTGTTCCGCTTGAATACGCTATTGCTATAGATGGCGCATCGCAAGAGTTTGAGGGTTCTATTCCCTCGGAGTCATCAGAAGCACCGGTTGACGCCTCTGGTAGTGAAGCCGCTCCATCGGTACCGCCGACGCTCACACCCATTGGAGCGCGTCCTCAGGGAAATTAAATTGAGTAAATATTAGCGCGTTAGGGTCATAAGCCATATAAAAGATGCTTATGATGCGCGGAATTTTTTTAGATTGACCCGCATCCTTTTGCGTGATATAATCGCAAACTAAATTTTGTGGCAAACTTCCCGCATCTACTCAATATTTCTCTGAAAATAGACTTGTGGAACAAACTTAAGTTTGTCCTACGGTAATTTTCATTCTTGTTGCTGTAACGGAGCTTCTGTACCACTCTTCTACGAATGTAGAACAAATTTAAGTTTGCCCTATACCCCCTACTTTTTGAGAAGAGGTCACTCATAGGGTAGGGAGATATGCTACAATTTCCCCCCCCGATAGGTTTCGACGGAATTTTTCCGAGACGACAAATTCATGAAACCGCTTCATCGTTTGAAGGCCGGGTGTACAACCTTTATCGAAACACTATAACAACTCTAACTTGAGGAGAAAAGATGACATGCAGCTTGCCACGAATCTGATTTTGTACATTTTTTTATCGATAGGCGTCGGGTATATCTTGCGCTCTATCAAAGATGAAGAAGGGGCTCCCCGGCTCAAATGGTACATGGGCGGAGTGATCATCGGCCTGGTGTGCGCAATTGCCAACGCCATTCTGGTTAGTGCCGGTTTGCTCTTTGGCGCGGGATTTAACCTTGATACCGTAATGGGAGGGTTTATCGGCGGTCTCGGTACTGGTTTATTTATCGGGATACCCATTGGCTTGATTACGGCTTATGATATGTTCAAGCGGTTCACTTTTGTTGATGGCTGGCTTCTCTTCTTCAAAATCATCATCATCTTCATTGTTATTGGTGGTACCATCTCCTCGCTGTCTGTTCCTAAATACACTAGCCAGCAGTGGGTCGACTTCTTCATTTTTGGGCTGGCCCAAGGCGGCATTTACGCGCTTATTGCTTTGGGGTATACGTTGGTCTACGGTATTTTGTTTATGATCAACTTTGCTCACGGTGAGATATTTATGAGCGGGGCCTTTACCGCCTTTTACGTGGCCCGAACTTTGGCAACGCCTCCCGCCGAAGGTGTCCCGCCAATGTTAGAGGCCAACCCCGTTTTAGCGCTGCTGCTAATATTTTTGGTCGCGATGATAACCTCCACCCTTGTGGCGGTAACGGTTGAACGTATTGCCTATAAACCCCTTCGCTACGCCCCGCGTTTGGTGCCGCTGATTACGGCCATCGGGGCGTCTTTCTTTTTACAGTACACCTTTCGCGGGTTTTACGGTTCCGGTGTTGAAGCGTATCCGCAAGTACCGGCGCTCACCGGCGATTTGGTCATCGGTGATCTGATGCTCTTTTTCGCGCTGCTTATTGTGCTCGGTATAGGCGGATGGGCCTCAATGTTCCTTTATAGACGTCTTAAAAAGATATTTCTTGATGCGCCCAACTTGGGCTGGCTGCCCTTTGTGCTCACCACATTTATTCTGTTGGTTGTTGCTTACTTTATTGTACCGATTGTATCTGCCGGGCTAGTTTCCGTTGTCAACAGCGCTTTCCCGGTGGGGGCTGATCAAGAGGTGGCGACAACCGCCGAAATTGCCATCTCAATCTCGAAAATACAGTTTGTTGTGATTGTCAGTTCGATTGCATTGATGGTTGGACTGTACTACTTTGTGCAAAGTACAAAAATCGGTAAAGCTATGCGAGCCGTTGCCGAAGATAAAGATGTGGCGGCGTTGATGGGGATCAACGTTGACCAAGTTATCTCGATTACATTTGCTTTGGGAGCGGCGCTGGCCGGTGCCGCCGGAGTTCTCTACGGCCTTATGTTTCGGCAGGTCAATTTCTTTATGGGCTTTTTCCCCGGTTTGAAAGCTTTTACGGCTGCTGTATTAGGTGGCATCGGCAACATACCCGGCGCGATGATCGGCGGTTTGTTCTTGGGCATTTTTGAGTCGTTAGGGCCTAGCCTGTTTTTAGAAGGGCTGGGCATCCCAGCTCCCTATCAGCTAAAAGATGCCATTGCGTTTACGATGCTTGTGCTTGTCCTTATCTTTAGGCCAACCGGTATTATGGGCGTTGACTTAAGCAAGAAGAAGGCATAAGGAGGCGATAGCATATGATTATTAACTGGAAGCAGATTGGACAGTATGGTTTTATTATGGGCATCGCTATCTGGTATGTATGCCTGGTAGGGATGGTCGATACGTTTGACTCGCGGGGTATCATTGATGGTACGTTGTTTACCCTGGGGCGGGCTTTATTGGTGGTTATTAGCCTTGGACTCGGATATGTTGCGGCGATGAAGGTGTCGGCTGGAAATTTCGGCCGAGGTATCATCGGCAGCCTGATTAGCGGAGCTATCGGGGCCGGGATGACGATTTTGTTGGTGTTTGTCATCGAACCTTTAAATATGCGTAATATGTTTGTGAACGCCTCAACAGCATTAATCGATATTCTTGTATTTGAAATGGAGTCGCAAAATACAGGCTTGATGATTTTGGCAGCGTGCATTGTGGGTTTTAGTGTGTTGGGTGGGGTTATCTATCTACTGCCCTCCCTGCTGCGCCGAGCCGTTATTTCCGGTTTATCCGCCATTTTGTTGATGGGTATGTTAGGCGAACTTTTGACGGTTGTCTTGGGGCGTTTCGACCTAACGGAAGCACTCTCTGATTTTTTGTATGGCCGAAACGGCCTGTCGATACCCGGCACGATTTCCATCTTTATCTTTTTCGCGGCAATAAGTACCTTATGGGCTACCCAGAAAGATAGGTTACAATCCGGAGTTGAAAAACTGCCGCCGACCCAACGCCGCACATTGAGTTGGGCCTTGATTGTGCTTAGCTTAATCGTGTTGATTTTACTGCCTCAAGCAGTAGGCCCGTATATTAGCCAAATTTTGGTATTAGTAGGTCTGTATGCTTTAATGGGATTGGGGTTAAACATTGAGATTGGTCTGGCCGGTTTGCTCGACCTGGGCTTTGTCGGATTTTTCGCTATCGGCGCTTATACAGTCGCTTTGATGACCTCAACCGGCGAGTTAGGTGTCTCTGGTACCGCCGTAGCTGAATATTCGAACTTCTGGGTTGCTATTCCCATTGCTGTAGCGGTTTCGGCCTTTGCCGGCGTCTTTCTGGGGATACCGGTGCTGCGGATGCGGGGTGATTATCTGGCTATTGTAACCCTGGGTTTTGCCGAAATTATCCGTATCTTGGTTCTGTCTGACTTTTTACGACCGCTCTTGGGGGGTGCCCAAGGCGTTTTGAATATACCAAAACCGGCGGTTGCTTATGCTGAGCAAATATCGGAAAAACTGCCGGGATTTCTACAGACAATCTTTTTCTTCTTTGTTAGTACCGATGGTCGTATCAAAGATCCCTCTCATTTCTATTATATTATCATTATTGGCTGTTTTGTGATTAGTTTTGTGGCTTGGCGTCTCCAAAACGCGCGTATTGGCCGCAACTGGATGGCCCTGCGTGAGGATGAAGACGTGGCCGAAGCAATGGGCATCAACCTGATCGCCAGCAAGCTTTTAGCATTCGGTATCGGAGCGGCTTTTGCCGGATTGAGCGGTGCTATCTTTGCGGCTCAGGTTGGCTCGGTCTTTCCGCATAGCTTTGGATTGATTGTTTCCATTAACGTTGTTAGTCTGGTAATTATTGGCGGTTCCGGCAGTATTCCCGGCGTCATTGTGGGTTCATTGGTTCTGGTTGGCCTGCCCGAACTGCTCCGAGAATTCGCTGAATATCGACTGCTCATCTATGGAGCGCTGCTGGTAGTGATGATGCTCGTGCGACCGGAAGGCTTATGGCCTTCGGATACAACCCGACGTGAGATGCGCAGCGATGAAGAAGTTGAAGCCGTACCGGTGGGCCAAACCGCACCAAGGAGCGTATAACAAATGTCCTCTATTTTATCGGCAAAAGGTGTTACGAAACGGTTCGGAGGCTTGGTCGCGGTTGACCATGTCGATGTAGAAATCGAAGAAAAATCGATCCACGCTATCATTGGCCCCAACGGGGCGGGCAAAACGACATTTTTTAACTGCCTTACCGGTTTCTACCCGATTAATGAAGGCAAAGTTATCTTTAGAGGCGAACCGCTGGTTGATATTCCGCCTGACCAGATTACCCGCAAGGGGATTTCCAGAACGTACCAGAATATCCGCCTATTTGCTAACATGACGGCCATTGAAAATATTTTGGTTGGCCAAGAGCCTCATTTGAAATCTTCTTGGATTGGGGCGGTGCTAAGCTTGCCCAACACCCGTAAGGAAGAAGAGGCTGCCCATGAGGAGGCTCGACGGATTATCCGGTTTGTCGGTATGCAAGGGCGGGGTGATGTCATTGCGAAGAATCTGGCGTATGGCGATCAGCGTCGTCTGGAGATCGCTCGGGCGCTGGCCAGCAAACCCAAGTTGCTGCTTTTAGATGAGCCAACAGCCGGTATGAACCCCAACGAAACGGCTGGGTTAACCAACTTTATCCGTCGCATTCGCGATGAATTAGGCGTGACAATTCTTCTTATTGAGCACGACATGCGCATGGTAATGGGCATTTCTGAGCAGATTACCGTGCTTGACTACGGCCAAAAAATTGCCGAAGGGACACCGGCTGTTATTCAAAGCAATCCCAAAGTGATTGAAGCCTATTTGGGGCGGGGGGCAACCGACCCCACAGTTGAAGATAGCGAAACTGAGCAGTCTGAAATTCCGGCGACATAAATTTTATAACAAAAAAGCGAAACAATATGGCACTTCTAGAAGTTGAAAATGTACACAGTTATTATGGTAATATTCATGCGCTGAAAGGCATTTCCCTGACCGTTGAAAAAGGTGAAATTGTGACCCTTATCGGGGCTAATGGAGCCGGTAAAAGCACCACGCTCAAAACTATCAGCGGCATCGTCCGCCCGCGATCCGGCACAGTAACTTTGGATGGGGAGGATTTATCGCAGTTTCCCGCCCATGAGATTGTCGGCAAAGGTCTGTCTCAAGTTCCGGAAGGCCGAGGTGTCTTTGCTCGGCTAACGGTTCTGGAAAATTTAGAGTTGGGAGCCTACATCCGTGAAGACGGCAAGCAGATCGCTGAAGATATCGAGCGCGTTTTTGGTATTTTTCCCCGTCTCAAAGAGCGACAGAAACAAACCGCCGGCACGTTGAGTGGCGGTGAACAGCAGATGCTGGCGATGGGCCGCGCTATGTTAGCCCGCCCTAAAGTGCTTCTACTGGATGAGCCGTCGATGGGGTTAGCTCCCATTTTGGTGGAAGGGATTTTTGAAACGGTTCAAACCATTAATAAGGAAGGAACCACGGTGTTGCTGGTTGAGCAGAATGCGCTTATGGCGTTACAAATTGCGCACCGTGGATATGTTATTCAAACCGGTGAAATTGTTCTGCAAGATGATGCTAAAGCCTTGCAAAAAAATGAAACCGTTCAGAAAGCTTATCTCGGGATGGAGTAGAGTTCTACCAAAATCAGCCTAAAGCAGACTTTTTTGTGAAAGTAATACCATTAAAAAACGTCCGACTCATTGGAGACTCGGACGTTTTTGTTTGTCTATACAAAAACTTTAAGCCTGTTAAATTTTTTATAATATAGGTAATTTTGCCCAATTTTATTACTTGCCCTTATTATGGCAAGTTAATTTGCCTTATTATGTCTATTAGGTATTGCAAATATATCAAAGAGTCTATATAATTGTTTTAACATAAAAACTTTCCATAAAGGCTTGACATATATAAGCCGAAAACTCTTTAATAGACGGTTATGGGGATGACCGTTTGTTGATACGGAGGGAGTTAAATGGAAAACTATCAAATACTCATGTAGGAGAGAAACATGAAAAAGTTTTTAATCGCTTCCCTTCTTACTGCAGCTCTCTTTTTAGGAGTTGCCTCTATGGCTTCGGCAAACGGTGGCTATTGCCAAACCGACCGTTGCCACGTTGTTCAGTATGGTGAAACCCTCTTTAGTATCGGCCGTATGTATGATGTGCATCCTTACCACATCGCCGAAGTAAACAATCTTTACAACCCTAACTATATCTATGCCGGCCAAGTGCTGTACATTCCTTACGGCAGCAGCTATCCTTGGAATGCCGGTTGCGGTTACAATGACTGCGGTGGCTACTACCCTGGCGGAAATTGTGGTAATGACTGTGGTGGTTACGGCTATGAGGAGTCAGGCTATCATCACGGTGGTAACTGTGGCTACAATGACTGCTATGAAAAGCCTGCACACTACCCCGGCTATGGCTGCGATTCCGGCTGTAACTCCGGCTACTATGGTTATGACTACACCGGCTACTACTACGGCTCAAACTATCCGAACCACAAGCAGTACAGCCATACCTGCGGTTACAATTCTAACTGCTGGTAAGTTAAACGTCTAAGCAAATAAGAGTCCATTTAACTCTAAAAACGCAAAAATTTAACATCTAAAGGCTCCCTCCACACTTTCCCCCGAACGTTTGGGAATAATTTTTGCAAAGAACCTCATCAATTTGGTGAGGTTTTTTGTTTGGCCTTAGCCAAAATCTTGTCTAAATAGCCATTACTTAATATAATCTTCGTTTACAAGGAAATGCGTAAAACTCTGTGAGAGGGTGTATGTCGCTGTGCGTCTATACACGTAAGGGAAAAAATGGAATATAAAGATTATTATAAGACGTTAGATGTTGATAAACACGCCGGTAGCGAAGAGTTATCAAGAGCCTATCGCAAACTGGCCCGCCGCTACCACCCCGATGTTAACCCCGGTGATAAAGTTGCCGAAGAGCGCTACCAAGAAATCAACGAAGCCAATACGGTGTTAGCCCACCCCGACGCCCGAGCCAAATATGATCGTTTTGCAGCCAAATGGGAATTTCATCATGCGTCGGAAGAGGCTGATGAAGTGTTTGATTGGAAAGAATGGCTTTTTATTCCGGGGATCGATGGTCAAGAGCCTGAACTACCGGCGGCGCTTGATGATCTTAAGAGCAAAAGCAGCCACGACGGGTTTTCTGATTTTTACTATGGTCTCTTCGAAGCCGTGGTTACCGATCAGCCCGAACCGGAAACCCCTCAAGTAGGGGAAGACATTACCCAGCAGCTTGAAATTACATTACAAGAAGCCTTTACCGGTACCAAACGCATTTTGCGGGTCGGTAACCGTAAAATCGAAGTCCGCATTCCGCGCGGCGCTCGATCCGGCACCAAAGTACGTGTTCGGGGCGAAGGTGCGGAAGGTGCCGGCGGCGCGCCTAGTGGCGATCTTTACCTTGAAATTATGGTAGCCCCCGACCCCAATTTTGAGCGAATTGGTGACGATATTCATCTTGAACTGCCGGTCAACGTTTACTCTGCGGTGCTTGGTGGGGAAGCTATTGTCTCTACACTTAAGGGGAAAATTAAACTGCGTATTCCCCCTGAAACCCAGTCGGGTAAAGTCTTTCGTATTAAAGGCCAAGGCATGCCTAGCCTCAAAAATCCGGAAGAACGCGGCGATCTCTACGCCAAAGTGATGATCACCGTGCCTGAGAACCTCACCGAAGAAGAGATCGAGCTATTTGAAGAATTGGCCGATATTCGCGGATTGTAAGAGGCCAAGAATTTGTCAGTCTCCCAAAGAGAGTCTTCAAGCGAAGCCGCCGGCATGGTCCGCGCGGCTTCGTTAATTGCCGCCGGAAATGTGGCTAGCCGAATCTTAGGTCTTGTACGCGAAACGGTCATCGCTCAGCTTTTCGGTGCAACCGGCCTGGTTTCGGCTTTTCGGGTTGCCCAAATCATACCGACTATGCTGTATGATCTGCTGGTCGGCGGCATGGTTAGCAGCGCCCTCGTGCCGGTCTTCTCCGAATACGCTGAGCGCGATCGCGCCGCGCTGTGGCAGGTTGCCAGCCTGATCCTCAGTCTGTCCGTAATCGCAATTGGCCTTATCGTTATCATCATCGAACTGGCTGCACCCCAAGTGGCTTTTCTTATGGCCGGTGGGTTTGACGATGAACTGTTGGCCGCAACAACCTACCTGCTGCGGCTAACAACGCCGGCTGTTCTCTTTTTGAGTCTGGCCGGCATCATCACCGGGTTGCTGCATGCGCTGAGACGTTTTACGCTGCCGGCCTTTACCGCCGCCACTTTTAACGCCTCAATCGTGATAGTAGCCATTGTGGGCGTCAATATTTTTGGCTGGAGTATAGACGCTCTGGCGTACGGTTTGCTGTTAGGTGCTTTCGCCCAGGTTATGCTTCAAATACCGGCCTTGCGCGATGCGCACCTTCGGTTTATGCTCGATTTACACCACCCCGCCCTGCGTAAAATCGGCAAGCTATGTCTACCTATTCTGTTGGGTCTCATTATTAGTCAGATAGCCATTGCCTTTGACCGCAATTTTGCTTCTCGTACCGGAGAGCAAAGTATCGCCTGGATGCAGTTTGCCACGACGATTATTCAATTCCCACTGGGATTAATCTCTGCAGCCATTTCGCTGGCGATTTTGCCAACACTCTCTCGTCTGGCGGTGGCAGCGCAGCAAACCCCAGCCCGGCTTGACGAGTTTATGAATACGTTGGCAACCGGATTACGTCTCGTCCTGATTTTGATCATTCCGGCCACTGTCGCCCTTTTTGTTTTGGCTGAGCCGGTGGTTAGGCTGCTTTTTCAACGTGGCGAATTTACCACTTTCGATACGCAGCAAACTGCCTTGGCGCTGCGCTTCTATTTGTTGGGCCTGACCTTTGCCGCTATCGATCAGCCTCTTATTTTTGCCTATTACGCCCGCCAAAATACACTGACTCCAGCGCTCGTAGGGTTACTGGGGGTCGGCTTTTACCTGGTTGCCGCTCTCACGCCAACGCTTTTTCGTCCGATGCAGATGACCGATTTGGTGCTGGCCAACAGCATCCAGCTCACCGGCCACGCGCTGGTGATGGCCTGGCTCGTCAATCGTCTTTCACCGCTTCGGGGGCGTGGACTTGCTTCGACGGTTATCAAAGCCGTAGCCGGGGCTGCGTTCATGGGCTTGGGGTTGTGGCTGACTCAACCATTAATAGGGCAGCTATTGCCTCCCTCACATTTTATTATGGGGGCGCTAGGCCTTGGCCTGATGGTTATGTTAGGTAGCGGTCTGTATCTCCTGGCCGCCGTCTTGCTTCGCATGCCTGACCTTCATCTGCTGGCTCGACTCCTTCGCCGCTTTTGGATCAGATAGGAAATGATCGCTGACTTGTTCTACCTAAACAAATAAGTGATTTAGTAGATTCCAAAACCCCTATTATTTTTCAGTTACAAAACAATTCAATCATCTGTTACTAAGTAACTCTGCCACCAATTATACAGAGGATTTTTCTTTGATGGGTGATATCTGGCACCAACCGTTATGTTCTGTAAGCATTGTTTTACAACCTCTGGTGGTGGATTATTATTATCAGCCCAATATTTTATCAACTCAGGCGTAGTAATAATTTGTAAGTGCGGGGCTTCACGCTTAAACACTTTAATTGCTGCGTTATCATCGGTGGCGATAGCCCAGTTACGGTGATAGGCAATAGCGCCGGTCACTGCTTCACCATCGTCTAGCACAGTTGCCAAGTTAACATGGGTTTCTGCTTCGGTCTCCAAGTTTAGGTATACAAGAACTAGAATGCTTTTATCAATGAGCGGTTTTAGATCAATATCTTCTGTGCGATTAGTTGAGATGTCATAGATTCTCAATATCTCTTCATCTTTTACGTAAGCAGCGATACAAACTGATTTCGGAATCGCATCTAAGATTACTTCTATTTGCTTAGAAGCATATAAGTTGATGACGCAACAAGCATCTAAAATAATGGCATCGTGTGAGAAGATTAGATCGGTCATGCGTGTTTGCCTTTAAACTTCTATTTGTTGCGTTAGATCAAGCCGAATTTGGGAGTCGTCTGTTACATCACTACCATGTTGATGCAGTTTTTCAGCAATTCGCCGTGCTTCAAGCCGATCAACATCTAAGAAACGTGCTAACCTTCCTTCAGTTATTAATTCCTGATCAAAAGCATGAATTGCAAGGTATTGATAACGTCGAGGTAACTTTTCATCTTGAGCCGGTAAAGGGCCTAGATTGAGTTGCGCCTGAGCTTCTCGAACTTTAAAGCCACGGGCTTTTAATTTATCCCAAATGCCCGTAGGCAGTAGTTTCATTTCCTCCAAACGTCGCGTTAGTGCAGCTACTGAAACACCATAATAGTAAGCGAGCGTACATAAATCAGCAGGCGTTACTTTTTCTTTGTTTTGAAGAATTTGATTGAAGCGTCGCGTTAAACTACTTGTTGGCATCAGAAAATGTAAGGCAAAATAATCGGCAAAGCGTTCATCTTCCGGCACACGTTGATAACTGTCTTCGATAAACATCCGAGGTTTGTAGCGATGTACTAAAAAGTGAGCATAATCATGCGCTAACGACCAACGACGTCGTTCTTCCGGGTGTTGACTATTAACGGCGATACAGCCGCCAATCTCGTGATTGTAAATATAGATGGCTGAGAATTTTGAAGGTTGAAGCGGTAAATAAAATATTCTTAAGCCCACATCTTGCTCTAAAATATCGCGCAGAGTTGGCAGCGGCCCATCACCCAACCCCAACCGGTTGCGTTCTTCTGAAGCAATTCCCTCGGCGGCTTGTTCAACCGGCAGATGACCAATTTTGTATTCAGATGGATATTTGTAATTAAGAGGCGTATTCGTCATCTGTTCTAGTTCAAAATAATTGCGGGATAACGCGTCTAGTTTGATTACAGATGCCTGGATTGCGCCTTCTTCTTCTTCCGTAGGACGATATGGACCACGGAATTGTGGCTGGATAGCTGAAATTTGAGGACGTGGGCGAACAAAATCGCTCACTTTACGGCCATAAGCCTGGGCCAATTGAATTAATTCAGAGGCTTTAATTTGCCGATCTCCCTTTTCTATAGCCGTCAAGGTCGTGCGGGCAACATTTATAATTTTGGCAGCTTCTGACTGAGTCAACCCCCGTTGATTTCGGGCCTTTTGAAGCTCCTGACCCAATATTCGTGGATCAATTCCTTTAAGGATGTCTTTCATTTTTGCCTCCCCTTTTCAGTTGATTGCTATTTTAGGCAATCTTAATGTCTCAGCATTTACTAAGCCTAATCCAATAGTGCTTCTTACTTTGTCCCATTCATCAACATAGCCTTCACAGAATTGCTTATAGGTTTTCATATCGAGGCGATAATCTGGGATGTACTCTATCTAAGTCAGGCATAATCGCACCTCACTATTATTAGTCAACATTTATAGTAATGTATCCCACAAGCTTGACATTGTCAATATGTAATAGTTTAAACGGTAAGAAATGTCAGATTTTTGTGACATCGAAACCTTACATTGAATATCGGCCACTATCTACAACTGTCAACTCAACATCGCTCTCAGCCTTGGCTTTTTTACGAAACCCCTAAATATGGTCTTATATCCAACTAAACGTCCACATATAGTAGTTCCCTGTTCAAATTTTTCTCAACTTGACAAAAAACCATCGCGACTCTACAATGATTATGTATTTTTATTATGTAAAACCTTTGGCTCTTATACAAAGGACTTTCCCATGTTTGGAAAACGCAAGCTCGACGATCTCAGCGTTGAAGAGTTAGAAAAAGCACTGCTTATTAAGCGGCGGCAAGCCCGCTTAGAGCGCTTTGAGCGGCTTTCGAAAGCTGGCTATACCCCGAACGAAGCTCTTAACGGCATCAATCGCGCCCTGGATAACTTAGCTCTTCCGCCAACCCCACCCTCGCAACAGCCCACTCGACCCATCGCTAATCTCACACCGGTTCAAGACAAAGATGAAACACCTACCCAACTCCCAACTGCCGAACCGTCTAAATCGAGAAAATTGATGAATATGGCGCTGTTGAGTTTAGAGGTTGTTGCCGTAGTGGGGTTGATCGGTGTGCTCGTCGCTTCGTACTTTAACTTACGTGAACTGAATGATGAAGTTTCTTTGGCTCAGCAGAACGTTGTAGCCCAGCAGCTCGCACCCACCCCCACCCAAGCCCCGCCGATTGCTTTGGTCCGTCTACCTGGTGGTCACACCCCGCCCACCTCGCCCGGCGGGGCCGTGCCCGATGTACCGCTGCATTTGCAAGAGTGGATCCAGCCAACTTCATCTGCCGCTACCACTTTGGGACCGATTGAAATTGCGCCGGGAGTTAAACCACCCACCCGCATCACTATTCCCAAAATTAACGTGGATGCGCCTATTGTTAGTGGGGTTGGTTGGGATGATCTGAAGAAAGGAGTCGGTCACTTGCCCGGCAGCGCCAACCCCGGCGAACGAGGCAATCTGTACCTGGCCGCTCACAACGATATCTATGGTGAGATTTTTCGCCATCTGGAAGATTTAGCCGTTGGTGACGAATACTTTATCTACTCCGGCGACGAAAAATTTCGCTACGTGGTTACAGAGCGCCGCATCATTGACCCCGCAGATGTTGATGTCATGCTACCAACCACCGAACCGGTATCGACCCTGCAAACCTGTTATCCTTACCTGATCGATACGCACCGACTGGTCGTTATCGGTGAATTGGCTGAATAACCGACCGGTGCTATAATTTTATCTGAATAAACGTAAAAAAATTAACTCACCGAACTTCCGGTGAGTTTTACTTTGGTACAGAGATTATGGCTAAATCAAAACGATCATCACGTCGCGTTCGACGTCAGGAAACAGAAAAACCCGTTCAGAGTCCGGTGGTCTCGGCTCCGCAGGCAGAGGCTCCGATTGAAAGAAAAGCAGCGTCGGCTGCTCCGGCGGTTGCCCGTAAAACAACCGTCGATTTCTCAAAAGATTATTACTACGTATACGCAGAATTGCGGCAAATTTTCCTTGTAACGGCTGTCATGTTTGCAGCAATGGTCGGTATATCCTTTTTTATCTAAGCGTAGTATCTAAAAGTAGCGTTCGCGCGGCTAGCTCATGGGTTACAGCCCTAAAGCGACCCCAATCAGCAAAATCACCCTCAAGGTGTTGCAACTGCTGCGCCATATCGAACAAAGCCTCAGCCGTTACTGTTTGAAAACTTTCAATTGCCTCACCAGCGTCGGTTGGTTTGGGTGTTCCATTAACCGGCTGTGTTAGAAAAACGTACGAAACAAACGGCAAAGTTGATTTTTCATTTGTAAATTTGTACGTGACAACGGCCAAACATCGAGCAATCTCAACTGCAAAGCCGGTTTCCTCCATTGCCTCGCGCTTGAGTGTCTGCTCCGGCGTTTCGCCCGGATCCATACCTCCTGTCATTAAGCGATAAACACCGGTTGGGTAAAAATCTTTCGTGTGCAACCAAATTCGCCCCGTTGTATCGGGAATGACCATGACAGCCTCGCCTCGGCGAGGATTTTTTTTGCCCATTTTTTTTACCATGTTCAGCATAATTTCTGTCGAAACTGAAAAATTGACATGATGGTACAGCAATGGTCCGTACTGTTTTGCAAGATGGCGTAGCATTTTTTTTCGATAAACCTGTTTGAAATGCGGATTGTTCATGGGAGAGGCGTCACTTTCAGGATGTGTAGTCTGTTCATGTAACCGTGATAATGTTTTTAAATGATAATAGGTGGATTGTTTACAGAAAAATATCGGTGCCGCAATAGGGGCAGGTGATGACGCCCTTGCCGCCGATTTCGAGCTGGCCACCGCAGTTAGGGCAAGAGGTTCGATCGCGTAACTGCGAGGCTTCTTGCGAGTAGAGGGTGCCTTTGTCCCAGTTGACGTAGCCGCTAAAAACACCCATGCCGACCAGTTTATAAAGGTCACTGCGTACCTGATCGGTGGTAGTGTTGAGTTCGAAAACGATGTCACTGATGTCAACCTGGCCTCGAGTTTTGATGATGTCGAGAATTTTGCGCAACCGGGTTGACTCGGCTTGGGTTGCCGCTTCGCCGCGACCGCGAATCAAGAGAAAGATACCGCCTCCAATGGGAACAAGCCCCACGAAAATAGAGAGCACAACACCAAGAATAGCCCCGCTTGTTGCGCCTTGCTCCGCGCCCATTGTTGAAAAAACAGAGACGGTAGCACATCCGGCAAAGATGATAATACCGACAATAATGAGAATAATGCCTATTGTTTTACTATTTTGACTCATATACTTGTCTCAATAATCATTTGTAATTTTTACAACGTCGAAAAGTAGATAACTCAAGTTGCTACCCCTATGGTCAAGCGGCGGAGTAAGGAATAACGCCTTTTAGCCCCTTAATCCCTACTTCTTACTCCCTACCCCCACCTTGTTAGGCTGAAAACATATTTTTTTGATATTTTTCGGTTATGGGGCAACTTTGATTATTTATCCAAAACCGCGTGATCCGCCGCCGCCGCCGCCACCGCCGAAGCTGCCGCCACCGCTGAACCCACCGCCACTAAAGCCACCGCCGCCGCTCCGGCTTGAGGATGGCGGTGGAGCCGGTTGGCTGGTGAGCGTACTACCGGCAGAACTAAGTAGCGTCCCCAGCCCACTGCTCATACCGGCCAGAGATGATCCTAACCCTTCACTCATACCAGATAGCGTGGGCATGCCCATACCATCGCCGGCCAGCGGGCCGGGAGGTCCTCCGGTCGCGTTGCCGGAACCGCCACTTCCCACGTGAGGTCGGGGGTAACCGCCATAACCATAGTGCGGATACGGCAGCGCCGGCCCCCACCAGGTTGGTGCCGGCGTATCGACAGCAGTAAACTGCCGGATGAGGCGCTGCTCCAACCCAAAGGCCATTGCGTACGGAAGATAGTGTTGAAATTTTTCTTTGACGCTGTCGAGATCGCCATATTTTTCGATGTTTTGTAGATAGGTTTTGAAAGCTAACCATTTGGCTGCTTCCTCTGCGCCCTGAGCTGTTTTGCGCGGCATGTGTCGGCTAACGGCAATTAAAGCCACAGCACTGGCTGCCAGCGCTAGACCCGGACAGGCGACTGCCATTGAGTATTCGCCTAGCAGTGTCACCAGACAAAAAGCCGATCCCACCGCAAATACCAATCCAAACATAGCCAACGCCCGCCATCGGCTGCGCACGTTGTTGGGGTTTTGGTAAAAATAGCCTTGCTCAACAACTTCTTTGTAAAGCAGTTGTTGAATTTCAGGAATAGCCGTATAAAATTTATTGCGCAGATCACGCAGTTTACGTTCTTTGTTTTGTAGGTTTGTGCCAAAAATACGTTTAAGCAGACGCTCTTCGTGCTCGTATTGAACTTTGTTCGGATCTTCCAAATGAAAAACAAATTCTCGGCTGACGCCAAAACCGCTCTTCGTATCTTTTTGATTCTCCTCCATGCGCAGCACGCCCCGCTCGGCAAGGTCAATGATGCTGGCGATGATGTCTTTTACGTCGGCATGTTCATCGATCAACGTGCCGACAATACCCGCCGGAAGATCACTGGGCGGTTCGCTCAAATATTCCGGTACAACGCCCGTCGGCTTGTCGCGACCGCGGCTGTACCACAGCATGTACACGCCCATCGGCCCGCCGATAAGCAGTATTAAGCCCAACACACTTGAACCTACTCCAACGACCGGTCCCAATGTGCGCAAGCGATCATCCGCGGCTTGCCAACTGGGGGCCTCGGCCTGCACCACGCCGTGGGGAAACTGCACCCGCACCTCAAGTTCTTGACCGGCGGCGATGTTTTCGGCATTAAAGACAACCGCACCGCGGTCAGTGTACGATGGGTTGCCGTTAATCGACGCACCGTAGCTCTCGACTACCAATTCGTTTTTAGGAAAGGTCTCGGGTAACGTGACGGTTATTGTTGCATTTTCGATGGGAAAGTTGTGGTCAGATGGAATGGCCTTCCACCAAATTTGATCACCGCCTTCGTAGATACGCAACCCGCCGATAATCCGGTAGCGCAAAATGTAGGTATGCGTGCTGTTTTGGGTCGGCGGGAAATACCAGGTGATCTCCAGGTTGTCCTCGTTGCGGGTGGTGGTAAACCCGTATTCAGATGAAGAGTTAGATGTGTAGGACCGTTCGCTGCCGTTGATGGTTTCCGATATTTGCACATCCGTGATGCGTTCAACGCGGTCGAGCGGGATGGCGGCAAAGCCAAAGCGAAAAGTGCCGTTGGTGAAGTTGATCTGCTGGGTCTCTTCGACCAGGATGTCACCGTTTTGTTGAACATCCAAATTAACATCGTACCGCTGCCAGAAAAGGGTTTTGTCTTGAGCCAGCGCCGGTACAAGTGTACTTCCAAGAAGAAGTAGGGCCAGGAAGAGGCCCAGCCCAAGCTGTTTTTTTAATATGTGTGTCACAGTGTTGAACTCCGTACTCTACTGTAGGCCCTAAGGGATGGACATCGACAAAAGATTGTCGATAAGGCGACAAAAAGAAATTGTGAATAATTACTTGTGAATTGTGAATTGTGAAGTAAAAACCATTCACAATTAATTATTAATTATTCACAATTTACAATTTACTTGCCCTTGTAATCCGTTCTTTGTCAATTGCCCCATTGGGCCTTATTTTCCAGGCATAGTCTTAGACAATTGTTAGTGTCTAAGAGTTCTCTCTCGACTGTTTTTTGTCGATCTTGTTAAAAATAAGTCAGACGAAATCCTTTCTCCAATGAAAACGACTCCTTCCTCGCTCGCCGAGAGGCCTTTACGGTCTGCCGAGAGGCCTTCCCCATCCGCCGAGAGGCCTTTACCAACAAAAACGACCCCTTCCCCGCTCGAAATGACCCCTTCCCCGGCTGAAAAATCATTCTTCCCGGAAGAAGCGCCTCTTCTCGATAGATTCAAAACAGGTCCAAAATATTGTTAGGCTGGTCGAGGTACCACGCTTTTATCTGCTCACTTTGTAGCGATTCTCTCGGAATGATCTGTAGGTATTATAGCATGTTTTAAGGCCTAATCCCACTACCACAAGACCCAATCCACCAAGCGACGGCGCAGGTGGAGGGCGAGCGGAGCGGGCGGAATATCGCGCCAGGTGAGGTCATAGTGATTGTGCAACGTGAGGCTGAGGCTAAGGCTGAGGCTAAGGTGAAGCATTTGGGGGGTATGCGTTAGGGGATAGGCCAGCGTGCTGATGTGCTTGGCGCTGTTGGGCGGCAGGTCGAGGGTTTGGGTGTGGATGAGAGTATCGTCGATGTAGATATCTAAGCGCCCATTTTTGTGCGTTTGTAAGGTGTCGTTGATGGCCCAAATATCGGCGGTGAGGGTATCACCGGGAGACCAGCGGCGACCAAGGGGGAAGTCGAGGCTGATGAGGATGGGATGGTAGAGATCGGTCAGGCGCTCGTAAGCGTGTTTGGGGCGGCCAAAGTAATCGACAATAGCCCAACTGATAGCCGGCCAGGGTTCGTTGAATTGCCAGATGCAAACGCCGCCGGTCTGTTTTTTACGCCGACGTATGTGTTCGATAGCAATCTGTAGAGCGGTGGCCTGGGCGAATTGAGAATTGAGAATTGAGAATGAAGAATTGGGAAGAGAGGCGTCGTTATTCATAATTCCTAATTCATAATTCCTAATTGACCCGTAGTGTTGGAGTTTGACGAGGTCAGCATTGTGGGTGGTCCATTGGGTTGAGTCGGTGGGATCGGGGAAGACGGCGTTGAGGGTATCGGGGTGGGGGAGGGCTTGGAGGCCGAATTCGCTGAGGAAATGGGCGGTTTCATGCTGATAGCTTTTGAGCGGAGCGCGGCCGTGCCAGACGTGCCAGTTGTGAGCATCGCCGCCGTGGGCGAAATTGGGCGAGGTGGGGATGAAGGGGCGGTTGCCGTCGTAGCGGTCGACGACGTTTGCTAGAGTGTTGAGCAAAGGCCGGTTGCGCTGCCGGCTGAACTCGTTGCCGCCGCACCACAGGATAATCGAGGGATGGTGCCGCGTCTGGCGCACGATAGCGCCACATTCGGCTTCGACATGGCTGAGGTAGGCCGTGTCGGTTGGAAACGCGCCAAGAAAAACGCAAGCAAAAGGGAACTCTTGCCAGATGAGCAGGCCCAGTTCATCGCATATATCGTAAAACGCTTGCTTTTCACGGAGACCGCCACCCCACACGCGGAGAAGGTTCGTGCCGCTGCTGCGCACTTGTTGCAGGCGCTCTTCATAATCAGCAGGCCGAAGGCGACCGGGAAAGGCATCGGCAGGCACCCAGTTGAGGCCGCGCATAAACTCGGGCTGATTGTTCAGGCTGAACTGCCAGCGGTTGAATGAAATGGTGCGAAACCCGGTACGCAGTGTGATTTCATCAAGTGGGCGTCCGTCGAGATTCGTGAGCGTAACGGTTACGTTATACAAATGGGGCGAACCACGGTCCCAGGGCTGCCACAGCTCGACAGCAGGCAGCCGGCACAGGAGCGTTTTTTCAAGGCGACCGGCGGGCAGACGCATCATGAACGTTTGGGGCGAAAGCGAGTCGCCTGAAAAGTTAGCCGGGGTGAGTGTGACGGTAGCTTTAACCGGCGTAGGCTGGGTACTGTTGAGCGTTAGATGTAGCATCAGCTCGGCGGGGACAACGTTGTCTGAAGCACTGGCGACGGTGGAGCGGGCCGTAACACCGGCCTCTATAATCGCTACCGGTCCGGTGATTACCAGGTAAACATCATCCCAAATCCCCATTGGGCGGATCGGTGGTGCAAAATCCCAACCAAAAGACATTTGGCATTTTGTAGTGGCTGAACGATCGGGGTAGACACCGGTCCAACTGCGGTGGAATTTGGAGGCGATGTCCAGCCATCGTTTTTGAAGCCAATTGAGCCGGCGACGCGGTAGGGCCGTGCTGCCCCACAACCGCACAGCGATATCGATATGGCCGGTTTGAGCGGCTGATGTTACGTCAATAATTTGACGAGAGAACATGCCTTCGTGCCGGCTGACTTCTTGACCGTTGATGAAAATGGCCGAAAGATAATCGATACCTTCAAAAATGAGAAAAGCCTGGTTCGACGGTGGCAACTGGTCGATAGTCAGCGCTCTCCGGTACCACCAATCCACATCTTCAACCCAGCGGCTGGTTTGATACTGTTCGCCGAAAAAGGGATCGGCAATGCGATTGAGGGCCAATAAATCGGTGCGAACGTTGCCGGGGACGGTAGCCGGCAGCCATTCTTGAACCCGGTGGAGATCAAATACGTTGGACGCGGCGAAGGGGCAAGACGGCACTTGTCCGAAACGCCATTGGTTATCATTGAGGCTTATGATGGATCGGGACACGGGCAAGAGGTGAGGTCGTACTCAAGAATATAAATTTGGATTTTCGACGGCTAGCCCTTCGGCCTGGGCAGCCGCTAACAGGTCATTGTCCGCTGATACAAAAACGACAGGGTCAAGCTGGTGTTTGAGAAGAGCCTGATTGAGAAATAAGGCACAGGCGAGATGAACGGCATCGTAACCACGAAGTTTATGGCGCGTTGTTAGGGTGATAGCTTCATCAACTCGGTCTGAGGTCAAAGAGAGGATTTGGTATCTTTGTTGGGTATCGGCAGCTAACTTTTCCAATGCTTTTTGGTAATTGGCTTGACTGACAGTTTTTCCGCGCAACTTACTGGCAAAAGCAGCCGCAATCTCAACGCGTCCGATATCTGATAATGCAATGATTTGAGCGGGATCATTGTATCGACTTTGTACCCACGTTGAACCGGTTTCAATAAAGTAATGTTTTACGAGAGCGCTGCTGTCAAAGTAGTTGGTTTCAGTCACCGGTTATTTCACGTCGTTGCTGGATAATGATTTCGCTGGCTGGTTCTCCGCTTGTTTGAAGAGGCTGCCAAGTTTTATTTTCGGGGAGGCTTAAGTGGGCGACAATTGTAGCCATATCCGCCCCTACGGCGCCGGCCTGGTGCAAAACGGTAATAATTTGTTCAGGAGAAACTGAGGTTACTGTATCTGACAAATCCGCAGGTTTTTCCTCCAGACAACCCAGTCCTAGTTCCAGGACATGGGCTAAATCTTTTTGATATGGACGTAAACGTTGATAAAGCTCGGAGGAAATTTCTATTTCTATCGTTTCCATTGTTCAACCATCCTTTTGATTAACCCTCATCTCATAAAATTGTAACGGGGCTACCACAGCCTGTCAAGGAACTGGACGATTTTCAATTAACTGTGTCCGAGAACAGGATGGGGCTGGTAAGGCTCCTCAAGGTATTGACAATCCTCGGTTGTAAGGCTGATATCGAGCGCGGCGACCGCTTCTTCCAGATGGCTCATTTTGCTGGCTCCAATGATAGGGGCGGTCACTCCCGGTCGATGCAGCAGCCAGGCCAGGGCGATTTGAGCCGGTTTGACGCCTTTTTGACCGGCCAGATCAACGACCCGATCGACGATATCGAAATCGGTGTCATTATAATACATGTCGTGAGCGAAATTATCGGATTTGGCGCGGGTGGTGGGGCCGGAGTTTTCCCCGCGTTGACGATTGCCGGCCAGGAAGCCGCGCGCCAGCGGACTCCAGGGGATAAGCCCAACACCCTCGGCCAGACAGAGCGAGTTCATTTCGCGTTCTTCTTCGCGGTAGACTAGGTTGTAATGATTTTGCATGGAGACAAAGCGAGTCCAGCCGTGCAGGTCGGCCAGATAAAGGGCCTTGGCAAACTGCCAGGCGAACATGCTCGACGCGCCGATGTAGCGGGCTTTGCCTGACTTAACCACATCGTGCAGGGCTTCGAGTGTTTCTTCGATGGGCGTCTCGTAATCCCAGCGGTGAATTTGATACAGGTCGATGTAATCAGTGCCGAGACGCCGGAGCGAGGCATCGACGGCCTCGAAGATGTGTTTACGGGAAAGACCGCCTTGGTTGGGTTTGTCGCCCATCGGAAAATAGACTTTGGTGGCCAGCACATATTCATCGCGGCGGGCAAAATCGCGTAAGGCGCGACCGACGACTTCCTCACTCACTCCCAACGAATACATATTAGCCGTATCGAAGAAATTAATGCCCAATTCCAGGGCGCGTTGGATAAAGGGGCGACTTTGATCTTCAGATAGCACCCAATCGCGCCAGTCGGGCGTGCCGTAGGTCATCGTGCCCAGGCAAATGCGAGATACTTTGAGGCCGGTGCGGCCAAGGTTGATGTAGTCCATTATTCCTCCCGGCGTATTTCGCCATAGATTAGCTTAATCAATAAAGAACATGGTACGTTCGTCTGGGAGAAGGAGCAAATATAAAATATGTCATTCCGCGTCATCAAAACGGCGACTTCCCTTCATCGGGTTGAGCCAGACACGTTGCCAGCTTCTCAGCCAAAACTTCTACCTGAGGCGAGCGCAAGACGTTCATATGATGACCTGGGATCGAGTGGAGTTCAATCCCCCCTCTTGTGATGTCGCCCCAGCCCCAGGTGGCCCCCGGATGACCGGCTTGCGTCTTGAACAGGGTCACCCGGCCCAGATAAGGCAGCGGTTGGTATTGCCGCCCGGCCCGCAGATTAGCCCGCAAGACGCGCAACAAGCGCTGGACCTCAGGTGTATCGAAATCTAGCTTGGGAGTCCCGTCCCCATTTTTTTGAACGAGCCTGCTCAACCGGCGGACCCACCAGGATGACCGCTCTCGGTCTGCCTGCTGGGCCAGATAATCCGACATATAGGGCCGTAGGTGGGGCAAGACCGTGGTTAAGAACAGCTTCGACGCGCCCACAGGTGAGACCGTCAAGGGCGTATCGATGACGGCGAGCAAGCCAACCGCCTGCCCGGCTTGGTGCAATTGCTGCGCCATTTCTAGGGCAACCAGCCCGCCAAACGACCAGCCAGCCAACTGATACGGACCTTCTGGTTGAACGTGGCGGATAGCCTCAAGATAGGTCTCGGCCATCGCTTCGACTTGGGTGAGAGGCTCGGCCTCCCCGGCAATACCGACTGATTGTAGACCGTAGACCGGCTGTTTGGTGCCAATTTGCAAGGCCAACTCATAATAGGGGAAGACCACCCCGGCCACTGGATGGACTAAGAAAAGCGGCGGGCGACTGCCTTCAGTTTGCAAGCTGATCAGGTGAGGGGGCAGTGGCTGGGCCGAGGTTGGCAGTAAGGATGCTCTGTCGATGGACATTGTCTTCGCTGCCGCCTCGGTGGATTGAGATGGTTCGATGAGGTTGGCGAGGCCGGCAATAGTTGGCGCTTCAAACAGCGTTCGCAAGGGTAGGTCAACTTGAAAATGGCCCCGAACGCGACTGATCAACTGGGTGGCCAGCAGCGAATGGCCGCCCCGGTCAAAGAAGTTGTCGTGGATGCCCACCTGCTCCCTCCCCAAGACCTCAGCCCAGATAGCGGCCAGGCTTTCTTGGGGGGGAGTCTGGGGGGGTACATAGGTGGTGTCTGTCTCCCATTCCGGCGCAGGTAACGCCTTCCGGTCGATTTTGCCGTTGGGTGTCAATGGGAAGGCATCCACCACCACAAATGCTGAAGGCACCATATAATCGGGCAACTGCTGTTTAAGAGACTGTCGCAGGGCCGCAGTCAGGGATTCAGTATCACCAGAGGTGTCCTTGTTGTCTGCCGTCTGAGCCAGGATATAGGCCACCAGCCTTTTATCTCCCGGAGTATCCTCACGGGCCAGAACGACACAACTTTCGATCCGTGGGTGGTGGCTCAAGACAGTCTCAATTTCGCCCAACTCAATCCGAAAGCCCCGTATTTTGACCTGATGATCGATTCGCCCTAAAAACTCAAGCGTGCCATCTGATAGACAGCGGGCCAGGTCGCCCGTGTTATATAGCCTTGTGCCCGGTTCAAAGGGATTGTCTATGAATTTGTCCCGGGTCAGATCAGGGCGATGATGATACCCCTGCGCCAGGCCAGCGCCACTAATGTAAAGAACACCAGGTACCCCGATTGGCACAGGCTGAAGGTGACTATCTAAGATATAGATATGGGTGTTGGCAATGGGGCGCCCAATCGGCACCGGCCCCCGACCCGCTGTCACCCGGTAAAGCGTTGACCAGATAGTGGTTTCAGTAGGACCATACATGTTCCACAGTTCGCCCACCTTATCCAAGAGTTGATCCGCCAATTGACGCGGCAGGGCCTCGCCGCCACACAGCGCCTTCAAGTGGCTAACGCCAGACCAGCCGGACTCGAGCAGTAGCCGCCAGGTCACCGGGGTGGCCTGCATGATTGTGGCCTGGCTGGCGGTCAGCGTCCGGTTCAGCAAATGGCCGTCTGCCGCAGTCTCGCGATCAACCAGGATCACCTGAGCACCAACTGTAAGCGGTAGAAACAACTCCAACACGGCAATATCAAACGCGAGGGTGGTGACGGCCAGTAGTTTATCGTGCGCCTTTATCCCCGGCTGATGCTGCATTGCGGTGAGAAAGTTCACCACGGCGCGGTGGGAAATCTGAACCCCTTTGGGCCTGCCGGTTGAGCCGGAAGTGTAGATAATGTAAGCTAACTGCCTCGACTCAACCGAGATCGCTCCATTTTCAGCGTCTTGGGTGGCAATGATCGGCCAATCACTATCAAGACAAATGGTTTTAGCCGTATGATCCGGCAGATAGTCGCTTAGCTTTTGCTGGGTGACCAGCATCGTAATGCCGGCGTCTTGCAGGATATAAACCAGCCGCTGAGACGGAAAGGCCGGGTCTAAGGGGATGTAGGTTCCTCCGGCTTTAAGAATACCTAGCAGACCCACCAGCATCTTTGGAGCGCGTTTAACACAAATTCCAACCAAGGTGTCTGAGCCGACGCCAAGAGATCGAAGATGATGAGCCAGTTGGTTGGCCTGACGATTCAACTGACGATAAGTTAGTGGCTGCTCTTCAAACACCACGGCCACAGCATCGGGGGTGCGCTCGGCTTGGGCTTCAAACAACTGATGAATACGTTTGTCTTGGGGATAATCCGTAGTGGTCTCATTCCAATCAACCAATATCTTTTGTTGTTCATCAGCAAGAAGCAGCTCGAAAGTAGCTATATTTTTTTCAGGAGCAGCGGCAATCTCGGCCAGTAGCTTGCGATAATGTCCTATCATCCTAGACACAGTTTCGGGCTGAAAGAGGTCGGGGTTATATTTCATCATGAGACGATAGGTTTCTTCTTGCTCAAAGACTTCCAGTTCAAACTCGAACTCACCGGTTTGATGAATCTCGTCGAGTAATTCAAAAGGCACCCGTTCATGGTCATAAATTTTCAAGGTCTGTAAATCTGCGGCCCGGATGAAGTTGTGAAAGGCAAATGATACTTGAAATAAAGGTGACACAGCCGGATCAGGTTTGATCCCAAGCTCGGCCACCAACCGGGGGAAGGGGTAGGTACTGTGATCGAGAGCATCGACCATAGTCAACTGAAGTTGTTTCAGGTAGGTGAGGAAAGAGGTGGTGGCATCGACCTGACTACGAATACTCACCATATTGATAAAGTAGCCAATAGTTTCTTCGAAGCGTTGCTGAGGCCGTCCGGCACTGGGCGTGCCAACTAGAATATCCGTCTGGCCGGTGTAGCGATGTAACAGCACCTTGAATATGGCCAGCAACAGTGTGGCCATATTGCCTCGATGCGCTTTAGCCAGAGCGCGCACTTGCCGCGTCAAGTCTGGATTAAGGTCAGTTTCTACACTCGCGCCCTTAAAACTTTGGGTCGCCGGGCGCGGCCCATCCAAAGGCAAGGACAAATGCGGTAACTCGCCGGAGAGTTGCTGCTGCCAGTAGGCTTTTTGCCGCTGCCCTTGTTCACTGGCCAGCATTGCTTGTTCCCAGGTCACAAAGTCGTAGTAGGTGGCTCCGTCCGGCGCAAAATCAAGGTCTCTTCCTTCAGCCAGAGCGTGATAAATGGGCAATAAATTTTTGAGCAAGGCGAGCATCGAGGTGCCATCGATGATACTATGATGGACCGTCAGGAGCAGGATGTACTCGGCTTCTGAGCGGGTAAAAAGCTGAACTCGCAGCAGCGGACCGGTCTCCAGGTTAAACGGTACTTGGGCTTTTGTTTTCAGATAGGGGATGAGGTCGGCTTCTTGCAGATGTCCAACATCTTCAAGCTCGAAATAGAGGGGTTGGGTGGGATCGATGACTTGAAAGGGCCGACCGTCTTCTTCTTGGATGACCGTTTGCAAGATGGGATGATGGGCTACCAATTTACGGAAGGCTTTGTGCCAGAGCTCCGGATCAATCTTCTGCTGAACACGTAAGGCGAGAGGTACGTTATAGGCGCTCATCTGCGGCGCCATCTTTTGCAGTACCCATAATCCTTTTTGCCCTTCTGACAGCGGCTTTTTATGGGATTGATGTGGATAGGCCGGCTTAGATAGTTCCGGATTTAAGGGTGCCTCTTTACTGTTTGCAAAAGGCTTGCCATTGGTTGGTGGGTTGGGTTTAGTTAGTTTGTTCGCCAAATGCGCTGCCAGCGCCTCAATCGTGCTGTGCTCCAACATTTCCCGGCCACTAATCTGGCACTGTAATGTTTCTTCGATGCGCCGCCGGGCTTGCATAGCGAGAAGTGAGTCAAGACCGTAATCATAGAGCGCTTGGTTAGGCTTGAGGGTAGCCGCCGGAATCTTGAGCAAATGCGACAACAACTCGACCAGATAGGCTTCAACATTCTTTTGGTTCGTTTTGGTTGTATCAACTTTGAAGGGGATGACCATCTGATGGTCATTGCGAGCACGATTATCCGTAGAAATGTTATTAGTCGGCCAATACCGTTGGCGTTCAAAGGGATAGGTCGGCAAAGAAATCCGCCGGGGGCGGTCTTCATCATAGAGCTGCGTCCAGGGAATAGACACCCCCTTGGTCCATAAGAGCGCCAATTCACCCCCGTCTTTTACGGCAAGACATTTCTCGACAATATCCCGGCCGACCTGACCACTGACCAAAGTTCTGGCTTCATCTTTCGATACGTCCGAGTTGCCTGTGAGAAAAGTTACGGTCGCCGGTGGGCCATCCCTATCTGCCAGATAAGCCTTCAGTCCTTGCCGAACTTCATCGGTATTACGCGCTTCAAAGGCCAATCGCTCTTTCATTGTCTCGCGCCCAACCTGTAAGGTGTAGGCCAATTCAGCCAGGGAAGTATCAGGCTCATTCTCTAAGAAATCTAGCAGCTTCTGCGCATACGCTCTCAACCTATCCTTATTTCCGGCCGACAGCACGATCACCTGCGGCCTAGTCTCCACACTTTGCTCTCTATTGTCTAATTGCTCATTCTTAATTCTTAATTCATCATTCCTAATTCCTAATTCAAGATACTCCTCAACAACCAGATGGGCATTCGTTCCACTGAACCCAAAACCATTGATCGCCGCGCGTCGAGGCTGACCATCACGTTTTTGCCATTTTTTTAGCTCGGTATTGATGTAGAACGGACTTTCTTCCAACTCCAACGTCTCATTGATTTGGGCCAGATGGATCGTAGGGGGGAGTTGCTGGTGCTTTATAGCCAGTAAGACTTTGATCAGACAGGCCACTCCGGAAGCTGTTAGAGGATGTCCGATATTCGGCTTTAATGAGCCTAGCGCACAGAAATGATGTTTCGTTGTAAAGGCCGCGAAACTCTCTTTCAAACCCTGGATTTCAATGGCATCCCCCAGACTGCTGCTCACACCTTGAACTTCGATGTAATCAATTGTCTCCGGGTTGATGCCCCCTTTTTGATAGACCTTTTTTTGCAAATGCGCTTGAGCGGCTGCCTTGGGGGCGGTCAGCCCATTACCACTGCCATTTTGGTTTACGCCGGAGCTTTTGATTACGCCGTAGATATGGTCCTTATCCCGGATGGCTTGGGACAACGGTTTCAAGAGCACGACGCCCACGCCCTCACTCATCACCCAGCCATCGGCTGAAGCATCAAAGGTTCGGCATCGGCCGGTGAGGGAAAGGATACCCAGTTCATCGGTCATCCGCTGCAAGCTGGGGGTAGTCATAAGGTGGACCCCGCCGGCCAAGGCCATGTCACAATCGCCCGTCAGCAGGCTTTGACAGGCTAGATGAATGGCCGACAAAGATGAGGTGCAGGCGGTATCAATCGCAACACAGGGGCCGCTTAGGTCCAGAAAATAGGCAATCCGACTGGCCAGAATCGAGAGGGCAATGCCGGTCAGCGTATGAGCAGTCAGGTCTGGCATCGTGTGTCCATAATCGCCGGTTCCGGCCCCAACAAAGACGCCGCAGTTGTGCCCGGCCAGCGTTTTAGGCGCATAGCCGGCGTCTTCAATGGCGTGCCAGGCTTCTTCTAAAAAGAGGCGCTGTTGGGGATCCATCAACTCCGCTTCGCGGGGGGAAATGTTGAAGAACAACGGATCGAACTTATCGATATCGGTTATTAGTCCGGCCCTTGAACCGGCCAATTTTGAATCCTGCCGAACCATTCCCTGTCTTTCCAGGGGAGCTTCGGCAAGCGAGTCAACCCCTGCTGCCAGATTGTGCCAGAACGCATCGACATCCTTAGCTCCCGGAAAGCGACCCGCTATCCCAATGATGGCAACCTCAGCACCCAAGGTAGGCTTACCCGTTATTGTCGCTTCAGCCAACGCTGGTTGAACAGACCTG
>JAGRBY010000900.1 GCA_020433835.1 Anaerolineae bacterium
CCAGATTCCAATCGAACTGATTGCCTTCCGGCGAGTTAAATTCCGGCCCAAAACCGGCCCAGGCCAGCGTTAACAATTGATCTTTAGAGGAGAAATATTCTTTGGCGGCGCGTCTGAACCAGTCGGGGTGTTCCGGCTTGGGTGCTTCGTACCACACCGGGCCGTAGGCAAAGACGGCCCGCATCCCGGATTCTTGCAGGGCGCGAACAGCCGCATCGGTATGCTCCGGCCCGGCCTGAATGTGAGACCAGTCGAGAATGGTGGTGACGCCGGCATCGATGGCACCGATGGCGCTCACCAGGTTGGCGGCATACACATCTTCCGGACGATAGGCCGGGGCCAGCGTGTTGAGCACAAAGGCCAGATAACTTTCCTCACCTTCCAGCGGAACATCAACGCCGATGTTACGCAAAATCCCTTCCCACATGTGCCGGTGAGTATCAATAAAACCGGGCATTACTATCATACCGGAGGCATCGATTTTTTCTGCGTCACCCACTTCCAGATTTGGCCCGACCTGGGCTATTTTTGTGCCCTCCATGAGGACATCGGCTTCATAAAAGTTACCGATGCTGGGGTCCAAGGTAAGTACACAGCCACCCTTTAATAACGTTCGCTTTTCTGACATAGTAAACTCCTCTTTGAATTAAGCTGCTAAAATAGAATTGAGTTAGTGACTCTAAGCTTTCGCCATAACCTGACACCTGTTTATTGCGTAGTGCGTAGTTCGTAATGCGTATTAAGCTATCCTTTACGTACTACGCACTACCCATTACGTTCTATAACCATTATGAAAAAACAATGCCACTAACGAATTTAGAATGTTATCTACTCAGTTTGGTGACAATACAGTTATACCCCCACCTCCTCCGGTAATAATCCCAAATAGGCCTGTTTTACATGTTCATCCTGAAGCAGGGTTTTGGTTGGGCCTTCCTGCACAATTCGACCCTGTTCCAAAACATAGCCTCGTGAGGCAAACTCAAGCGCCTTGGTTACGTTTTGCTCAACCATTAAAATCGACACGCCGTTTTGATTGATCTCGGTCAGTATTCGAAAAATATCATCAACAATGAGGGGAGCCAACCCCAACGAGGGTTCATCGAGCAAGAGCAGTTTGGGGCGGGCCATCAGAGCACGACCAATGGCGACCATCTGCTGTTCGCCGCCGCTCAGCGTGCCGGCCAACTGCCGGGCACGCTCCTTGAGACGGGGAAACGTGGTATAAATCTGGTCGAGCATTTCGGCGTGATAAGGCCGGGCGGCGGGAATATAAGCGCCCATATCGAGGTTGTCGCGCACCGACATGTGCGGAAACAGCCGCCGGCCTTCCGGCACCACGGCGATGCCCCGGCTACAGACTCGATAGGACGGAACTTGGACCAGGTCGGAACCATCGAGCAAAATCTGGCCGCTGCGGGCCGGAATGATGCCGGCCAGGGCATTGACCAATGTTGTTTTCCCGGCCCCGTTCGGCCCGATGATGGTGACGCGCTCCCCGGCGGCCACGCTCAGGGAAATATCCCACAAAGCCTGAGCATCGCCGTAAGCCACGTTGAGATTTGAAACGGTTAACAAGGGTTTATTGTCGGGCATAGTCTTATTGTCGGGCATAGTCTTTTCCCAGATAGGCGGTAACAACGTCGGGATCATTCATCACCTGCGCCGGTGTGCCATCGGCAATGACCTGACCATAATTTAAGACCAGCATGCGGGTTGACAAACTGGTGACTACGCGCATGAGATGTTCAACGATAATCAGGGTGACGCCGCTATCGTGAATTTTGCGAATCATCTTGATCGACTCATCGACCTCGGTGGGGTTGAGGCCGGCCATGACTTCGTCCAGCAGCAGCAGTTCCGGTTTGGTCGAGAGGGCACGCGCCAGTTCCAAAAATTTACGCTGATGCAGGTTCAGCTTGCCGACCGGTTTGTCGGCATAATGGGCCAGGCCGGTAAATTCCAGGGCTTCATAGGCATCGTGCCGAGCCTGCTCCAGACCGCGATTGCTGTGACCAAAGGTGCTGCTAACCATGACATTTTTGAGCACGGTCATCGAGGTGAAGGGGCGCGGAATCTGGTAGGTGCGGGCAATGCCCAATTGGGTCACCGTATGAGGGGCGTCGTGCGTAATATCGCGGCTGTTGAAGGACACCTGACCATCCGTTACAGGATATTGGCCGGAAATGACGTTGATCAGGGTCGATTTGCCGGAACCGTTTGGCCCAACCAACCCCAAAATTTCGCCCTTTGCTACGGTTGCGTTGACTCCGTTTAGAGCACGTACGCCGCCAAAATGTTTACTGATGTTGGTACAGGTTAGGGTTGGTTCAGGCATCGCTCACTCTCACCTGTTTCTCGGGGTGTAAAAATTGAAAGGGGCTGACGAGTTTGTGGTAAAGGTTGTCTGGCACCAGCAGAAAGGCAACGGTGATTAACATTCCGTAGGCTACTTGTGAGATAAAGCGCTCGCCAACGCCGGTGACTATCATCACCACCATGGCGATGAACATCACCGCCAACGATAGCCATAAGCGCTGTTTCAGACGCTCGTAAATGCCGTCGCGCAAAAACAAGGTCATAATAATGAGGAACGAGCCGATGATAATCTGATTGAGATATTCAATGCTGGCCTTGCTAAAGGTATCGGTTAAGGTAAAGATAATGACCGCGCCGATGACCGGGCCAAGCCAGTGCTGCCGACCGCCCAAAATGCTCATCATAATCACAAATAAAGGCACGCGCAGGCTAAAGATGCCTTCAACCGTTATGTAGCCAATTTGCAGGGCTTGCAATGCACCTGACAAGCCGATGAAAAAACAGCTCAGGGCAAAGATGGTCATTTTATAGCGGAAGGTCGGC
>JAGRBY010000901.1 GCA_020433835.1 Anaerolineae bacterium
GCCCGGTAAATACCTTCTTGCTGCACGCGAGCGCGCACCGTTTCAATCAACTCCATCGAGGTTTCAGCGCCCACATCGGCCTGAATCAACAGCGCTTCCAGATCCTCCCACAATTCATCATCAATATCACCACCGCCAAAAAGGGTAGTAATTTGTCCAAAGACAGAGTTCCGGGTACGCGATAGACCTTCTTTTATCTTGTTTCTGTTAAATCCAAACATCAATTGCCTCAGAATTCTTCATTTTTGCTAACGGATACAAGGTAAATTTGACACAGATTTGATGATGAACCGGACTTTAATACGTTACAAAGTTGTAGAGTTGCAAAAATATATCCGTGTGACGTGCAACCATGTAACCTTGCAACTTTGTTACGTTGCTTATGGCCTGTTGGTTGCTATTTCAGAACAAATTATAGATAGGTCCGTTAGCAAATTATAGATTCAAACCTTGATTATATCGCAGCCGCACAGTAATCCAAAACTTAAGGATGATGAATGCCGCCGACCTCGGTTACAATAACGCCGCTGGCCCCGGCCTTGGTCAAAGCACGGGTTACCGCTTCAATAACCTCCGGCTGCGATTCAACCAGCGCGATCATATTGCCGCCCCAACCGGCCCCGGATAATTTGGCCCCCAGTGCCCCGGCTCGACGGGCGGCCTGGATAAGCTGCTCCAACTCCGGCGACGAAACGCCTATAGCCTCCAAGGCGGTCTGGTTTTCATCCATAAGCCGTCCCAGCGCGATGATAGATTGCCCTTGCTCGATAATCTCTCGGGCAGCGGCGGCAATGCGACCGGCCGCATCGAAATACCGCTCATAACCCTCCGGATCGGCCTGCCATTGCCGCCGCACATAGCCCACCGCCTTATGGGTGGGCGATACCCGCCCCGTGTCGCCGACCACCAACGTAAACGGGCGAGCAACCACCATCCGCTCGATAGGCTGCTGCCGCACAAAATAAACCGGCTGCGCAAAAGCCACAACCGTATTGTCGATGCCCGATGGCGTGCCGTGGTACAGCTTTTCAACTTCGTACACTAATGTTGATAGCTCCGCCGGAGTAAGCTCGCAACCGTAAAAACGAGCCACCACCCGCGCTATAGCCGTTGAGATCGCCGCCCCACTGCCCAGACCACGCCCCAGTGGAATAGTTGAGGAAACGGTCAGCGCCGCGCGGGGCGGATGCGGCTGTTTTAAGTAAGCCAGCGTCGAACGAATGATCATGGCCAGAGCATCATCCGCTTCGGCCTCGCTCAGGCGATAATGACGCCCTAAATCGGGCGCGATAATCTGCAAGCCGTCGAGGTCGGCGCTCGGCTCCAATTCAGCTTTAGCGCGAACCTTCAACACCGGCACGGCAATAGCCGGTCGATTATAAACCACCGCGTGCTCACCAAAAAGGATAACCTTACCCGGAGCCGTCGCCTGCAACTGGGTCATAGAGCCGTCTACACTCCGGCAGGCTCAGGACACAGCCTGCCAGGGGAAAGTTTTGGCTCCTCCCCCCCAGCGGGCGATATCACCAACTCCTCCCCCCCAGCGGGCGATATCACCGACTCCTCCCCCCCAGCGGGGGGGATAGAGGGGGGGGAAGTCTTATCCAGCCTCAACTGTTCGGAGGAGGTAATTTGGCCTTCTTCTCCCTCCTGAGGAGAATCGACCGGCGTCGGCGTAATGAGCGGATCATCCGCTACAGGCACCGGCATCACCGACCCTTTTTGCCACTCCAGATAGGCCAAAGTCCACATAGCCGATTGGAGGATCATAAAAAGCCCGCTGCCAAAAGCAATCACGACCAACAGCGCAATAATCGCCAGCGGCCCACCGGCCACAGCCGCCCCGATCCATGACCCGGAAATCAAATAAACCAACAGCGCCGGAATCCCCCCCAAGATCAAGGCAGCAATCAGGCCCACCGGCAAAACGACGAGAAAAAGAACAAAGAACCAGGCAATCCCCAACCCAAACATCAGCAGACACAAGATAAAAACATCTTTAAGCTGCTGCTTAATCAAGGAAAAGCTGTCGCGAACGCTGTCGAAGACAGCTTTATTGTCGATAACCGTTTGTCGCCAGGCCACCTCTTGCAGCGGCCAAATAAGGATGCCGACAATGAACAAGATCAAGACCACGCATAATACAGCCCCCACCGTCATAATTCCGCCGGCCACCATCCACCCGGTCTCACCCGATAGCATCAACAACAGCGGCGAGAGCGCCAGCAGCAGCAAAACCATAGTTACCACAAACATGGGAACCCCAATAACCAACGCCACCAGAAAAACCCGCCAGGCCGCCCTCGACCAGCCTATGCGCCAGCCGTCTCTTATCGTCACCGCTTCGGTTTCGGTAATTTGGCGCACCATGCCAATTAAGGCTGTGCGCGTCACCGCTCGCACAACAACGCCGAGGATAACCAGTACTATCACCAAACAACATATCCCCACTACCGCCGCAATAATAACATTGGGATCAATATCGGGTATATTCGGCACATCACCGGGCTGGCCAAAATCACCACCCCCCATATTAAAATTACCACCGCCGTTGCCGCTACCACCACCGCTGCATAGAGCCAAAAAGAAGCCAAAAATCCACAGCGGGCGATAGCGCCATGTAATAGTCATCGCCCGTTTCAAAATATCGATATGATTCAAACTATACTCCTCGTGTCGCTTGATATACGTGTAAGCCTTCAGCCCTTAGCTATCAGCCAAATCTCGAATGATAGAGCCGGTCATAAGCTAACAACTGAGGCCTGAACGCTCACGTATAATTTTACCATAAACGAGGGTAAGCCATCGAGTCAAGCATGCGATCCGGTTGCGTTTCAGTTATGGGGCGAGATAGAAAC
>JAGRBY010000902.1 GCA_020433835.1 Anaerolineae bacterium
ATACCCACCAGGCAGACGGAGCTGGCTTTGGCCAATGTGTTGGTTAGAGTGGGCTGGATGCACATTCCGCTGGGCAACTTCGAGGCGGCTCAGGCGGCGTTGGCCCAAAGTCGGACGCTATTTACCCGATTAGGCGCTGATCCACTGCCATATTCGGGAGCCGACCCACTACCACCGCTGTCGATCTTGGCAACTATCCGGGGCGATTTCGATGAAGCGATCAGACTTGGTCAAACAGCGCAGCAAGCGCACGAAGCGCGAAACGACTGGCAAAATCTGGCCTTTGCCCATTATGTCCTAACCAGCGGCAGGTTGGCTCAAGGCGACTACGAAGCCGCCCGGCAGCACGCCCGACAAGCCTGCGAGACATCTAAACAAGCAGGCAATCAATGGTTTCTGGCTTTTTGCCTCAATGAATGGGGCAACGTAGCCCGCGCGATGGGAGATTATGCCGAGGCAAAACAGCATTTCGAGGCGAGCTATCACATTAGAGAGACGTTTAACGATCCGGTGGGCATGGCAGCGGCGCTCAATCATCTGGGTGAAATAGCCATCCGCCAGAGAGCATTTGCGGAGGCTCAAAAACGATACCAACAGAGTATGGCCATTTATCAAGAAAGCAACGACCGAGGCGGATTGGCTACCGCGCTTAACGGGTTGGGAGAAGCCGCTTGTGCCCTGGAAGATTATCCGGCTGCTGCAGAAAATTTCCAAAGCGCCTTGACCATCGCTCACCATATGCAATTTCTCCCTCTCATCGGCGCGATGTTTATCAGCATCAGCGAGCTGTTCCTCAAGATAGGACGGTCGTCCCACGCGCTGGAACTGTTGACCTTCATCCGCCATCACACCGCCAGCGATCAGGAGACGAAAGATCGCGCTGCCCACCTACTTAAAAACGTCGAAGCCGATATCACTGCGGAGACGATGACCACCGCCCATCAACGCGGACAAACCCGTGATCTAAATACGGCGGTGGCTTTTGTACACCAGGCATTAGACTCGATAACATATCCTTCTTATTCTGCGGAGGAGGGAGCCACCTTCCATCCTTCGCCCACACTCGACCAACCCCTGCTCGACCCGCTCACTGACCGAGAGTTGGAAGTCCTGCAATTGATGGCCGACGGTCGCTCCAACCGCGAGATCGGTGAGGAGTTGGTGCTGGCCCTCGGCTCGGTCAAGTGGTACGCTAGCCAGATTTATAGCAAGCTTCAGGTCAAGAACCGCACCGAAGCAGCGGCCAAGGCAAGACACCTCGATTTACTGTAGTTAATATGGTATACTAACAGCACTCATACAAAGGGTAGAACAATTTGCTAAATTGTTCCAGATTTTGAACAGACTAGTGGCGCAAATAGGCAAATTGTACACGCTACAAAATTAGCCATTTGGATAAGCTCTGACTACTATGATGAAGTACCGAAAGGAGAAAGCAATGGCTGTTGAGGTCACAATCAAGCTCCCTGAAGCCTTGGTTGAGCACGCGAACCGATTTGGGCAAGCTACGCAGCGCGATGTCGGCCAGGTCTTGGCTGATGCTTTAGAAATGATGTGGTCCACTATCGATATAGTGTCTGATCTTGAGCCGCCTGTCCCCACACTTTCAGATGAAGCGATACTGGCCCTGGCCGACTCTAAAATGGATCCCACGCAGAATGAGCGTTTAGGCGAACTCCAGAGGCGGGGTAAGGCTGAAGGACTAACCGAAGCCGAAAGAGCTGAGTTACAGGCGCTCTTATATATGTACCAAATCGGACAACTCCGTAAATCAGAGGGGTTGGCCGAAGCAGTTCGGCGTGGATTGAGAGAACCCTTGACCTCATGAGCGACATTTCTGCGGCCACTCGCCAACGGGTGCGGGAACGAGCCGAGAATCGCTGCGAGTATTGCCTCAGTCATCAAAACTATGTGATGGGCCGACTGCAAATTGACCACGTGCAGCCCATTGCTAAAGGTGGTTCCAATGCCGAAGATAATCTTTGTCTGGCTTGTGAGTTGTGCAATCAACACAAATGGACTAAAACTCACGGAATAGATCCACAAACCGAACAGCACACCCCTTTATTTAACCCCCGTCAGCAGAATTGGGCCGAACATTTCGCCTGGAGTCCCACTGGTACTGAAATCGTTGGACTAACTACCACCGGTCGTGTTACCGTTATTGCTCTCAATTTGAATAATAGCCTGGCCCTAACCGTTCGACGCAATTGGATCAAGGCTGGCTGGCATCCTCCTAAATCTTGAGAACTGGCGGCATAGAATCGCACCGAGGCAGCGGCCAAGGCGCGAGAACTAAAGTTGTTGTCCTAAGGATTGGCAAAAAACAACTTCCGCATGTGTCATAGCGAGGAGGAACGACGAAGCTATCTCCGCGTCTGGAAATGGAGATTGCTTCGCTTCGCTCGCAATGACATTGTCGAACTCACTTATTTTCCCCTTAATGGGCTTGACTTGGCTCGATTTCCATAGCCTGGACGAAACCATGCGTCAACAGCCTCACCATTTGGTCGGCCATCTCATCTGCCGGTGTGTTGCGTCGGCTTTGACTCCACTGTAAACCTGCCCCAAAAACCGCCCAACTCATCGCCACAGCTGCTGTTTCTCGAGCGGCCCAGCAGCGAACATCTGCAGGCGAAGGCTGTTTGAGCCAACTTAAGAGGATTTGATACAGTTCGTCTTGAATAATCGTCTCAAATAAAGGCTCACTGTGTTGCTTGGCACCTCGGCAATGGTTGTTTTCTACTTGAACCAGATACTCCAACACAATACCGATGAGCAGTCGCAGATTCTCCAATGTGAAGGCAGCGGACGGAGATAATTTTTCGGCTACCCTTTCCTGA
>JAGRBY010000903.1 GCA_020433835.1 Anaerolineae bacterium
AAATAGAAGCCTTCGCCGGTCTCATGTTCAAGAAAAACCTGGGTTCTAACGCTACCGCGATTTCGTGCAGAGCTACCCGGTTTATAACCAGCAGGAATAATTGAGTATTGCAACCCGTGGTATCTACTCCCAACAATTAGATTTCGTGGTATAATTTAATAAGGGTTGTTAAGAGAATGTAAGATTAACATCATTCATTCTGTCTAGATATTGCTCAGCTTTCATAATGATTTATACATCTAAATCAGATCATGCCATTGTTTACCAACAACAAAAGAAAGGTTTCCGGAGATAAATTATGAGCCACAAGCTACTTATTATTGATGATGATGTCCAGCTATGTGAACTCTTACAGCTTATGCTAGCTAAAATGGATTTTGAAGTAGAGATAGCTCACGAAGCCGTAACGGGATTAAAAAAGGCCTATTCATTAAAACCGGACGCAATTGTACTTGATATTATGATGCCTGGTATGGATGGCTGGCAAACCTGCCAACGGTTTAGAGAGATGACAGATGTTCCAATAGTTATGCTCACAGCGCTTGGTTCAGAAGATGAGGTGATTAAAGGGCTTAATTTAGGCGCTGATGATTATTTGGTTAAACCGGTTACCGCCGATGAATTAGGCGCGCGTGTTCGTGCTTTGCTAAGGCGGGTTTCTCGATCACAAAATCATACCAGCAACCGTGAGCCAATTCTCACCCACGCCAATCTGGTTATTGATTTAGATAAGTATGAGGTGACAGTGAACGGTGACCGGGTTGATTTAAGCCCGATCGAGTTTAAGTTATTGTCTGTTTTAGCCAAATATAAAGGGCGGGTACTTCCCCATGAGTTTTTGCTAACAGAAGTTTGGGGGCCTGAATATGTTGGCGAAATAGATTATTTGCGTTTATACATTAGCTATCTGCGGCGCAAATTGGAACGGGATCCATCAAACCCTGATCTTATTCAAAATGAATGGGGTGTTGGCTATCGATTTGGGTAAAGGTCATTCTCCCAAATACCTCTAACTTTTTTCTAATAATGTTCACACAGCTTTATCATTAAAAACTGTTACATTACTATCAATTAGGACTTTCATAATCCTAAAATTCTCTACCATCCATTAGTAGTTATTTTATGGACAGTTTTGTGATTCAGAGTACGGTGTGTCTATAAAGAGCGTTTCCTCAATTCAATCGAATTCAAATTCAGCATGGTCTCATCCAGAAAATAGCTTACAAGATTTATTTCAGATAATTGAAGTTATCAATCATCCCGTGTGGTTGGTTGATACTCAGTTACAGATACTAAGGCAAAATGAAGCTGCGAAGAAGCTGATGGGCTGGACAGACAGAGAAATTATTAATCTTCCTGTTGATAAAGTTGTTGTGCCTGTCCAAGAGCCGTTTCAAATCCTTGCCGATTTAATTAAGACGGCTATCCAGCAGGAAATACCACTTTCTTTTCCCGATGGCCTTACATTGCCAAGAAAAATGGGGGGGTCTGTTTTAGTAGCAGGTAAAGCTATGCCCGTCCAGCAAAATAATCAATTTATTGGAGCAATGTGTACTTTCTGGGAAATTTATCCCGGCAAGGATGAAATTTACTTGCGGTATGAATTTGCCAATATGGCTTCGCACCTTTTCCGTACCCCTCTTAGCTACATTCAAGCATCTATTGATTTCCTCATGAGTTCAGAATTAGATACTCAGGAAAGACAAGCTATTTTGAGCAAAATGAGGGCGCAAAGTCAGCGTTTGGCCAAATATACCAACGAACTCTTAAGGCTCTTACGTTTGGAAAACGATGATGCGGCTGTGTGTATTGAGGCTGTAGAGCTTTTACCTCTTATTGAACGGGTTCTTAACCTCATTCAAGCCGAAAGACCCCGACATGGATTTACGTTCATTAATCCAAACGGGCACCTCATTCCGAAAATGGCAGCTGACCCCATTAAAGTAGAACTTATCCTGCTTAATCTCTTGCTCAATGCGGTTAGGCGTTGTCCTAAGGGTGGGGAAATAAAAGTGGAAATAACTACTCAATCCGCCAGCGTTGCTGTTTCCATATCAGATGATGGTGAGTTTATTCCGGCTAAACAACTAAGACGCATATTCTGGCAATTCTATCCTGTTGACGATGATTTTGATAAAATGCCTTCCACCTACAATCTAGGATTATATAATACTAAACGGCTGGTTGAACTGCAGAATGGCCGCATCTGGGCAGAGAGTTATCCGGGCCAATACTCGCAGTTTAGCTTTTCATTACCTATTTGGGAGTAGAGTCATATGATAAAAATTTTATTAATTGATCAAGGTGTAGATACCGTCGATACGCTTAAAAATGCGTTAGAAAAAGATGGCTACAAATTTTTTAATGCCGAAAACGGGCAAGCCGGGCTTAAGATAGCCTGGCAGCAATCGCCCGATTTGGTCATTTTAGATCTCATGACTCCAATGACTGATGGTTTTGAAACTTGCCGACGGCTGCGGGAACTCGGTGTACCATCGATTTTGGTTAAAAGTCCTAAACACGACGAAAAGAGCGTTGTTAAAGCATTAGAAATGGGAGCAGACGATTATCTTCATAAACCCGTTGCTGTTCCTGTTTTGTTGGCTAAAATCAGAACATTACTCCGTCGACATAACCAAAATGGTGCCAGTAATCGATCAGTCTATTTTGATGGACAACTGTCTATTGATTTAGAGAGCCGTCATGTGGAATTAAGAGGCAAATCCATAAAACTAACGCCTACCGAGTTTCGATTGCTCTCTATTCTTATGCGGCGGGTTGGTCGGGTAGTAACCCATGAAGAATTAATTCAAGAAATTTGGGGAACGGAAAAAGATGTTGGA
>JAGRBY010000904.1 GCA_020433835.1 Anaerolineae bacterium
GGCTTGCAAGGCCGGTAAATGAACATTTTTGGCAAAGATACCTGCCCCTATCAAGGCCAACCGGATAGGTACGTTAGGAGAAATGGTGGAAGTCATATCATCATAGCCTGTTAAAAAGTAAGGGGGGATCTACAAGGGCATAGTTTGACGGTTTGCCGGTTAAGGCCAAAGTTACCTCATTCGCGGTACGTGCAGCCTGGGCGCGGAGCGAACCGACTGAATACCAGGCGGCATGAGGCGTTAGAATGACGTTATCCAGTGTCCGGAGGGGACTATCAAGTGGAAGCGGCTCCTGAGTAAAAACATCTAACCCGGCTGCCGCAATTTGTCTCGATTTAAGCGCCTCAATTAGAGCCTGCTCATCCATCAGTTTCCCTCGAGCCGTATTGACCAGTACAGTCGTTGACTTCATTTGAGCAAATTCATTAGCGCCAATGAGGTGATGGGTTTCGGGGGTGTAGTTTGCACAAAGAGCAAGGTAATCGCTCTCTGTCACCAGCGTAGGTAAGTCAACAGACTTTACGTTATATTCAGCAAACACCTCAACCGGTACGTAAGGGTCACTGGCAATAATCCGACATTCCAGCGCCGAGGCCTGTTTGGCCAGGCTCCGGCCAATTCGGCCAAGCCCAAGAATACCCAAGGTTGCCTCACTTAAACGCAAAATTTTACCTGCGCCCAACTTATCCCAGCAACCGGCGCGGACGATCTTATCATACATGGGCAGCCGTCGGGCCAGGGCCAGCATCAAGGTCAGCGCATGCACCGCTACTTCCCCTGAACCGTAATCGGGCACATTCGTTACCCGGATACCTTGTTGTCCGGCCGCTTCCAAGTCTATATGGTCATAACCAACCCCATTCTGGGCAATGATCAGGCAACATTCAAGTTGCTCGATAACTTCCCGGCCAATCTGATAATCGCCCCCCACAAGCGCATGACACCGGCGTGTACTGGCAATAAATTCTTGCGGCGTTCGAGTAACGGCCGGTACGATCTCAATATCAGCACCTAAGCGTTCGTTCAAATTGCGGACAATCTCATGATAGGTTTGAATATCATCGGTTATCGCCACCTGCCATTGTTTCGGTTTCATGGAATTACTCCGGAGTACCTGCTACTAACTTTCAAAGGTTTTATGTCGGGTTTGGGTAGTGGGCTTCTGGTATAAAGATAGAAGCGGCGCAATGGTATGCTGGTTGTCCAGCACCGACGTTAATGGTTGGGTGCGTTGTTGGCAGCAATCAACAAAGTGTTTATAAGCATAACCAAACCAGGTGGGTCTATCGACCGTAGGAATCGACACCTGGCCATTTTTATGATGAATCATCACCGGGATTGGCGATTTTGCATCGGCGTGCAAGTAGCCTTCAGAACCATACAGAGTTATGGCCACCCGAGGCGGATCAACATGCCACGACAGATCGATGGTGGCTTGAACATCATTTTCCAGCCAGGCCGTCAGCGTCGCTTCTTCTTCAACCGGGCTGAGATTGGTGTAAACCAACTCACCGTTCAAATCAGCAAGGTTCGAGCCGGACATGTGGCGAACGAGATCGACCATGTGTACGCCTGAATCCAATAACGCACCCCCGCCGGCTATCTCCGGATCAAAAAACCATGTGGAGTCGGGCGCCCAGGCGCGGGCCCCCAAATTTAGAAGCGCAGCGTGGATACGCTTGATCTCACCGATCACACCACTACGTATCAGTTCGGCCACTTGCCAAAAGGTGGGGTTGTAGCGCAGCGTTTGCTCGACCATCACAATTCGGTCAGATTGTTTGGCCGCCCCGACGATGACTTCAACATCCTTCAGCGAAGGCGCAAGTGGCTTCTCCACCAGTACATCTAAGCCCTTTTCTAAGGCGGCTACAACCATCTCACGGTGAAACACCGGCGGCGTTGTAATAGTTACCGCATCCAACGGCTCTTCATCCAGCATCTTGCGCCAATCTGTATAATAGTGCGGAATATTGAAGTTCGTGGCTACCTGTTGTAGGCGATCTTCATTGCGAGCAGCGATAGCTACCACTTTACAGCGTTTATCTGCTTGCAACCCAGGTAAGTGGCTGCGTTGGGTAATTTGTCCACTACCGATAATACCAATCGATATAGTCATAAATAATCTCCTGTTGATAATTTAGTTGAGGCTTACCTGTCATACTCCAGGATAACCTTGAGGCAAGCGTTTGGATCGCGGTCAATCAATTCATACCCCTGAGCCGCCTCAAGGAAAGGGAAATGATGGGTTATCATTGATTCAGCCTCTAATTTGCCGGCGCCAAAAAGTTCCAGCACGGTATTACGAACCCGATCCGTATCCCACATGGGATAACTGCGATGGGGGCATCCCCATGCCCCCATCGATGAGAGCATTGATAAGCGGTTATGATGCCACTCTTCCCCCAGCCGTAACGGAGTCCCGCCCCCTTGATAAAAACCTAAAGTCACCACCGGCCCCGCCCGATGGACGCAACGCAGCGCTTCCTGCAAAGCATAGTAATTACCCGATGCCTCGATAGCTACGTCAACCCCACCCTGAGTGGACTGTTTAATGGCCAGGCCAACATCGACCTCTTCAGGGTTTAGAACCTCATCTGCGCCAAAGGTTAAGGCTCGTTCTCGCCGGTCTGGGAGCATGTCTACCGCATAAATGTAACCAGCCCCACTTAGGCGAGCAAGCTGTACGGTAAACAGGCCCACTGCGCCAAGACCAAAGATGGCTACCCGATCACCCACTTTGATGGCAGCGTCATGGACGGCGTTAAGGGCCACCGCCGCTAGCGTGGTGAATATCCCTGCCTCGGGTGAAACCTGATCGGGTAATGGTATTATCTGATCTT